>JACQUR010000390.1 GCA_016210245.1 Chloroflexota bacterium | reverse complement strand
GCGGGCAGACCGGGCCGTCTGCCCCTACGACCTCCACGCACAAGAACTGGGCGCACCTCCCCACGGTTGAGCGGTTCGCTCCAGTAGTGCAAGATGAGAAGGTGTGTCCGTGGATTGTACGGGGATATGGTCACCTGCCCCGACTGCCCAGGCAAGAGACGACCAGATACTGCCTCCTGAGAACCGGCTGCAGACCGGGTGCCAGAGGCAGGAATGCGTGGCTGGTCGCTCGGTCAGCGTGGTGATCCACGAAACAGCGTACATCACGTCCAAGATCAATCGGAGTGCCATAGTATGGCGAGAAGACCGGTAGCAAAAGAAACCATGCAAGAGATCTATGCAGCCGTCCCGCATCTCCTCCGTCTACCGACCGGCAAGGTGTGGGTCGACTACGATCAGGAGACCGACGTCCTCTACCTCAGCCTCAAGCGGCCCCAGCGCGCAACGGACACGGAGTACCTGGACGAGGAGGGAGTCCTCTTGCGGTACCGGGGCCAGGAGTTGGTGGGGGATCACCATCCTGGACACTTCCAAGCGAGGGGGAGGGAGCGAGCAGACGAAGGGGTGAACATCCGAACTACGACTGGCAGATGGCCTGCTCCATCTCGAACTGACACGGCCCAAGTGATGGGACAAGGCGATGCACTCGTTGGCGAGGTTGGACGTGTGGAGAGAGTTCCTATATTGTGTTGTACTCCTAGCAGATACACAGGCATTGACGAGCGCGTCGCAGGGGCCTATAATGAGCCCGTGAGCTGTGGGGCGGATGGGGCCATCCGACCTCCCGGGAGCTGGCTGGACTTCCTCAAGACCAAGCCTGGGCGGGCGTTCAAGCGGATGGGGCCATCCGACCTCCCGGGAGCTGGCTGGCCTATCTGCCAAGAAAGCCGCCCGACAGTTCACTCGCGTACGCGCTGGAGGGTGCGGGCACAAGGGTACTGAAAGGTGTTCCTGCCCGGAGTGACCGGCATGAGCGATTGGACTTCGTCGACCCGCCGCCCGCCACCCTCGTCCGTGTTGGCAAAGTGCTCCCGGGGTGGCGTTCATCCCTGCGGGGTGCCGTCTTATGGATGAAGATGCCTATCGCGCGTTCTTCCGTGACCTCAACGCCGTTGATCCCTATGAATACCAGGTGGACCTGGCGCGCAGGCTCATGGCCGGCCAGAACGTGGTGCTGCGCGCTCCGACCGGAGCCGGTAAGACGGCGGCGGTCCTGACGCCATTCCTGTTCGATGGTTGGGCGCCGAAACCGCGGCGGCTGATCTACGTCCTCCCGCTCCGCACGCTCGCCCAGAGCATTCACCACACTGCCCAGGAGGAGCTGAAGAAGCGTAGCCTGCCAGAGGACCTGGCCACGCTCCAGACCGGCGAGCAGCCCGACGACCCGTTTCTCGATCGCGGACGGGTGATCGTCACCACCTACGATCAACTCCTCAGCGGCATGCTGGCGAGCCCTTACGGCCTGTCCGCCAGGATGCACAATATCAACGCCGCGGCCGTCGCTGGCGCGCTGGTGGTCTTCGACGAGTTCCACCTCATGGAGCCCAACCGCGCCTTTCTGACCGCTGCGGCCGGGCTGGCGCTGTTCGGCCCCCTGGTGCAGAGCGTCTGGATGACCGCGACTGCCACAGAACCGCTGGTCACGCTGCTCTCCGACGCGGTCGGGTGCAACGAGGCCAAGCTCTCGCGTGAGGAACTGCTGGCGCTACCCAGTGTGGCCGAGACGTGGCGGCACCTGGTCTACGAATCCGAACCGCTCTCGGCCTCGTTCGTACTGCGCCACTCTGGCCGCATCATTGTGCTGGCCAACACCGTGCCTCGGGCACAAGCGCTCTACAAAGAGATTGTTCGCGGACTGAAGGATGCCGAGCGCGACGTGCCGGTGTTCTTGCTGCACTCGCAGTTCTTCCGCGTCCATCGCCAGGAGAAAGAGCGACGGCTCCGTGAGTTCTTTGGCCGGGGAGCCTCGGGACCCGCCATCCTTGTAGCTACCCAGGTCATCGAGGCAGGCCTGGACCTGACCTGTGACCACCTGTTCACCGAAGTCTGCCCCATCAACGCGCTGGTGCAACGGGCCGGACGCTGTGCCAGATTCAAGGGCCAGAGCGGCACGGTGCATGTGCATCCTTTGCCTGACGCGCACGGCGCCTGGCTGCCGTACGGTAACCGCCGCCAGCCCGAGCCCGCACTGGGAAGGACCGTCAACCTGCTGCGCTCGCTCCCAGGCGGACCCGTCCGCCTCACGCCCGACGTGGCGGCAGCCTGGGTTCAGCAGGTGCATGGCGAGGACGACCAGCAAGCCCTGCGCTCCGGCTGGCGGCCCAGGCGCGACGACATCCTGCAACGGATCAGCGCCACGGTGGTCTGGCCGAGCCCGCAAGGGGTAGCGGATCTGATCCGCGAGCCAGATACGGATCATGTTCGAGTAGTTGTGGCGTGGCCTGAGAACCTACCCGAGCGGCCGGGCCAACGTGATGCCGTGGCAGTCTCCCGATGGCAGCTCTGGAAAACGGTGGAGGAACGCGGGGGACAGGCCGGCTGGTACTGGGAGACGGACGCAGAACCGGGATGGCAGCCGCTAACGCTCGACGCGCTCCCACGGAGCTTCATACTCTGTCTGCACCCGGATGTCGCGCGCTACACCGACAAGGTGGGCTTGGAGCTGGGGCAGGCAGGGGTGGAACAGAGTCCCGACCGCCAGGAGCCGCGTCGTCCAGGCCACTCGCCATTGCACGCGGAAACCTGGGTCCACCACGCTCTTGCTGTGGCTGAAGAGGCGCGCGGCCGGGCTGAGTTGGACGGAGTCGAGGGCTGGCTGCAGGGACGGTTAGCCCAAGGGTTCGACCTGACGCCATGGGAGGTCCTGGCGGCTGTGCGCTGCACCGCGCTTCTTCATGACCTGGGGAAACTCCAGAAAGAGTGGCAAGTGTGGGCGGAGGCAGCCCAACGGGCCAAGAGATCGGATTACCAGCACGCGACGCCGCTTGCACACACGGACTTCGATCCCGACAGCTCCGAGCATCGCCGGCTGGAGCGCGAGCTTCGCGACCAGCGAAACCTGCGGCGTCCACCTCATGCCGCGGCAGGTGCCTATCTGGCAGCAAGCCTGTGGCCGACGCTCCTAGCTAGCGTGCGCCCCACCGTTCGACGTATCCTTACCTCGGCGTGTTCTGGGGCGATACTCGCCCACCACGGTGGCTGGCTGCCCAATGCCCCTGACCTCGGCCTGCAACCGCTCGCGCCCGGCTGGGAGAGGTGCATCCAGGAGGCCACGGGCCTCTCAGCCATCGGTCCCCGCGTACACAGCCTCTACGACCCGCGCAACCGGCGCGCTCTCCTGGAGCAGATGCTCCAGGCAACCATGGGTCCCGACCAGATGCTACGCTGGTGGCCTCTCGTTGCTTACCTGACCCGCACGCTTCGCCTGGCCGACCAGCGAGCTACGGCTGAAGGAGGTGAGAGTTGAGTGGTTGATGCAATGTCATCCGTGGACAGCTTCACGATTCCGCGCCTTACCGGCACCCATGCCGACGTCCTGGCAGCGGTCGGCCTGGCCGACCTGCTCTCGTCCGCCTTTGACGCCCCCGTACATTTGAAGGAGACGCCCGACGCCTTCGTCGTCCATCTGCCTGCGCCTCTCACGGAACGCGAGCTAGCCCAGCTCGCAACTGCGCCCGGATACCCGTTCCTGAAGACCAACCCGAAGCAGCAGCCTCCGGGCAGGGGCGAGGAGTGCGTCGATTACTCCCAGCAGCGCGAGCGCGCCAGGCGCTACTACGAGCTACGCGCTAGCCTCCAGAAGGACAAGGCGGCAGCTCAGGACCCCGTTACCCAGCAGCAACTCCAGGAACTACAGCCTCGTCCTGACTGGCGATTGCTCCAGGTTCTGAACACCCTCCAGGGCGACGAGAACACCAACCGCCTGCATGGCCTCCTCGAAGACGCGCAGGCCACCCGCGAGGGCCTGGCCCAGGCATTGGCTGCCCTGCGCGAAGGACGGCCCGCTCCGCTGAAGTGGAACCTCACCTCGGTCCAGCTCTTCAGCCCCGCCGCGGCCAAGGGCTACGCCCGCCTCAAGCCGGACGGACCCGGGCGCAACGACAAGACGAAAGAACAATGGCTCGATCCCTTCCTGGAGTGGATGAAGTATCGGGGCTACTTCCGGGTCGCCTGTCCCTACTTCCAGGGCTCCAAGAGCGAGCACGTTCGCTTCTTCTGCCCCATCCCGGCCGATATCTCGGTGCGGGCGCTCACCGCGGTCGCCCAGGAGTTGCGCAGGCGGCCGCTCAGCGGCGGCCCGCCCAAGATGGACGCCCTGGCGGTGCTGCACCTGGCCGAGGTGCTGATTCGCCACTCGCAGGAGTACCACACGCCGGAGATTTCGCCCATCGAGGAGCTGTTCCTGGACGGGCGAGCCCCGGGCGATGTCGTTTCCGGCGTGAGCATCACCTACTACCAGTCCCTTGGCCAGGCCAAGGCCGTCTCCGCCATGTCCACCCTGGCCGTGCCCGGCTGGTTCCCTGTGGAGGACAAGGCCAGCAGCGATCTGTGGCTGGCCATCCTGGACGAGCACCGCAAGGTGGTGCGCAGCCTGCGCGACGACCACTCAGACGAAATAGGGCTGCTGATTGACTACCGCCGCTTTCTCGAACGCCGCGGGGAGGGTGCCTGTCTGGCGCTGCTCCACTTCATGGGCGGCTACGGGATCTTTGTGCTGCGCGCGCGAGAGCAGAAGCGCCTGGTGGCGAGCTTCAGCACCGATCATCTCAGGAGGCTTGTGATGGCTCTTACCCCCCGCTACAGCGAGATCCTCGACGCGCCCGGCTTCAAGGCGGTGGCCACGGCCGTGCGCCGCTCCACCGTGAGCGCCCAGGGGCAGAAGGCCATGGGCCAGCAGGGGTACCGCGAGATCCGCTACGACCTGCTGCCCGATCTGCGCCGAAAGCGCTCCCTGCCCGGTGGCCAAGCCTTCATGGAGGCGGTGGCCGACTTCGTCGCCTCGTACAACTCCGAGAACGCCCGCCGCCGCGAGACGAAGCGCCAGGCCCCCAGGAACGTCACCACCGAGGAGTTTGCAGAGTTCGCTGCCCTGATGGAGGACCACCCTGCCAGCCTGATCGGAGCGCTGCTCTGCGCCTATGGCTCCTGTCGCGAGCCGTACGAGCCCAGCGATCAAGCCGGCGAGGCGGAGCCAGGCGCTGATGCCGCCGAGGGATCTGAGGCCACGCTAGCCGCGAGTGGTGCCGAGTAAGAAAAGGAGAATAACGTGAGCCCCATTACGTCAGTAGCCGTGAGCGCCCGGGTCATCCTGAACCTGCACAGTCTCAACAACGAGGGCACGGAGGGCAACCAGCAGCAGACGCGCATGGTCCACATCCTGGACCAGGCCGGCCAGCGTGCCGTGGTGAACGCCATCAGCGGGGACACCTTCAAGCACATGCTGGTGGAGCACCTCATTCCGCTCCTGGAGGCGGCCGGCCAGCCGCTCTCGCCGGGCGCGCGGCTCCATAGCGCCGACCGCATCAACGCCGAAAACCCGGAGTTCGTGGAGTTCTGTGACAAAGAGCAGGACTTCGGCGTGAGCGGCCGAGTGGAGCGTCGCAGGGCCAGGGACTCCGAGGTGGTGGCGAAGCTGCTGGGTGACTGCGCGCTCACCGACATCGCCGGCACCCTGGTCACCACCAGCAAGCGAGCGGTAGGGCGCAAGTCGACCGTTGAGTTTGGCTGGGTAGTTGGGTTGCCCGAGAAAACCGTGACCGAGCAGTACTTCCACGTCAAGTACGCCCCCGAGGGGCGCGGCCAGGCAACGGGTGGCGAGACGGTGGCCGAAAGACAGGCCATCTTCCATCGCCCGGCTTCCTCGGGGGAGTACGCGCTGGTCTGCAACCTGGATCTGTGGCGGATCGGGCTGAACGACATCACCCGCAAGTATGACGTCCCGGAGGCAGACCGCAATGTACGGGCCAGCGCCTTGCTGCACGCCCTGGGCGCCACGTTGCTCAAGCCCACCGGGGCGCAGCGCAATACCCAGCACCCCCATGTAGTGTCCTGTCGTGGGGTGGTAGCAGTATCCACCACCTCCCTGCCGGCGCCGGTCGTGAGCCCTCTGGCCGATGACTTCCAGGCGCAGGTCGAGCAAGCAAAGGCAGTGTGCAACCGCATCTGGCCGGAGAGCGTGCGCGTGATCGCCTTCGGGTCGCTCGCGGAAGGCGTGTCTGCGCTGGTCGATATCGCCCAGGAGTTCGGCCCCTCGAAGGTGAGCATCTATGCTTAGCGACCGCGGGCAGAAGCAAGCGACAGCCGATCCCCTGGATGCCCGGCAGCTCTGGGCGGATGAACTGGCCCGCCCGGGCCCGGTGGCAGGGGTTCCCGGACCCGGGCAGTGGCTGGTAGCCACCTTCGCGCCGGTGGCCCTGTTCTCTTTGAAGACCAGCCTGGCTACCAGCTCGGTGGGCAAGACCTTGCTGGTGCCCACGTTCTATGCGCTCAAGATGGCGCTCGTAGACGCGGCCTTCCGCGCAGGGCTGAGCGAGCCGGAGTGCGATCAGTTCCTCCAATCCCTGGCGCGAGTGGAGGCTCGCATCTCCCCTCCCGAGCGGGCGGTAGTCACCCAGACCTTCGTGAAGGTGCGGCAAGAGCCCAAGGCTCCGGACAAGCTCCGTCCTTTCGTGTCCAGCATCGCCTACCGTGAAGTCGTCCACCACCACGGCCTGTGGCGCTGGGCGTTCGACCTGGCCGCTGGCGATGCCCTGCTCGCGGATCGCCTGGCGCACCTGTTGCCCCACGTCAACTATGTCGGCAAGCGTGGCTCGTTCGTTCAATTCCTGGGTCTGGACAGAGCCGAGGCGCTGGGAGCAGACTTCACCCAGGCGCTCTCCGAGCAAGGCTCCTGGCAGATGCCCCCGATGTGGCACGTTGCCGAACTGGACGATTTTGGGCCGGACGCAACCCTGCAGGTGCTGAGCACCTACAGCGACGCCCCAGCCCGCCGCGACCGCCATCGGCGTTTCGTCCGCACCATCGTCCCGCTCGGGTTGGCCAACACCGGGCCTGGATTCACGGAGTATCGTTCGGTGGAGGAGCAGCGCTAGCAGACGGGGCCGAGCCTGCCCCGCGCACAAGGAGGCCAGGCATGCCAGCGAATGGCAGCGTGATCCTCACCCTCGAAACCGTCACCCCGCTCTTCCTGGGCGGGGCCGATCCGCGCGGGGCGCCGGAGCTGCGGCCGCCCGCCTTTCGCGGCGTGTTGCGGTACTGGCTGCGGGCGGCCGCGGGCGGCGCGGTGGGCGGCGACGTGGCGGCGGTGCGCCGTGCGGAGGCAGCGGTGTTCGGGAGCGCGGACGCCAGCCTCGGGGGCGCCTCGGCCGTCACCCTCCGCATCCGGCACGGCTCGCTGCCGAAGCCCGTCCCGTACATCCGCCAGGGTGCCATGGGGCGCGACTACCTCTACTGGTCGATGGTCGAGAGCGGGCGCCGGGAACGGGGCAACTACCAGCCACCCAAGGAGTTCTACCCGCCGGAAACGACGTTCGACCTCGAGTTGAGCGCCCGGCCGGGCGCCGCGACGCCCGAGCGCAGCCTGGACCAGGCGGTCGCGGCCCTGTGGCTGCTCATGCACCTGGGCGGCCTCGGGTCGCGCGCCCGGCGCACCGCCGGCAGTCTGTCGGTGCGGGGAAGCCCCACCGCGGCCGGGCTGAGCTTTGCCCTGGCCGCGAAAGACGTAGCCCAGGCGGCACAGCAACTCGGCGCGGGGCTGCGCGTGGTCAGGCAGCACTTCGCCGCCCCGGGCAGCGCGCCGCCGCGCCTTCCCCCCGCCTTCGACCTGCTCCATCCCAGCGCGTGCCGGGTGTGGGTGCTGGGCACCTGGCCTCGCCCCGATCAGGCCGTGGAAATGATCGGCCAGGCGATGCTAACGTTCCGCGCCCGCCGCGAGCCCGACCGGAGCCAGGTGGCCCGCTGGCTGGACGGCCAGCCCATCCCCACCGTGGAGCGCGCCGTGTTCGGCCTGCCCATCCCCTACCGCTACCCCGGCGGCGGCCCGTCGGCCACGGTCCAGGCCCGGCTCGGGGCGGACACGCTGGACCGCCGCGCCTCGCCCCTCTGGCTCAAGGTCTCCCGCACCGCCGACGGCACGGCGGTCGGCGTGGCCACGCTGTTCGCCTCCGCGTTCTTGCCCGAAGGGGCGCGCTTGTCCGCGCGCACCCGAGGAGCGCCGCCGCCGATCCGTCCTCCCACCGACTATGCGCTGATCGAGGCCTGGGTGCGCGCCAGCTTCCCCGGCGCTTGGGAGGTGGTCTATGCCTGAAGCCCAGGCCGTCCTCATCTTCACCTTCGGCCCCGTCCAGAGCTTCATCGCTGAGGCGCGGCGGGCGAGCGACCTGTTCGCCGCCAGCCGCATCCTGGTCGCCCTGGCCACGGCGGCGGCGCGGGCCGTCCGGCGGGGCGGCGGCGCGCTAGTCTATCCAGCCGCCGTCTCGGCCGCTAGCGACGCGCCCAACAAACCAGAGTGCGAAGGAGATGGCCCGCAACCCGAACATGCCGCCGTCTCGGCCGCTAGCGACGCGCCCAACAAGCTGGTGGCCGTGGTGCCGCGCGAGCAGGCCAGGGCGTGCGCGCGCGCCGCCGAGCAGGCGCTCCTGGCCGAGTGGCAGCGCCTGGCGGGTGAGGCCAGACAGGCCTTCCGCCAGGCGTGCGCGCCATCGGCGCCGGTCGACCACGTCTGGCAGCAGATCTGGGAGCGGCAGACCGCCTCCCCGTGGGAGGTCTTCTGGGCCGCGGCCGGGCGCGATGGCCGCTCCTACGCCGACGCCTACCGTGAGGCCAGCCGCGCCCTGGAGGCCACCAAGCGCACCCGGGCCTTCGACGCCCTGGATGAGCCGGGCCCGAAGGACACCCTGAGCGGGCGGCGCGAAGCCCTCCACACGGCCGGCACCGACGCCCGCGCCTACTGGCAGGCCGCGGCCGAGGCCACCACGCCGGCTCGACTGCGCCCCCGGGGCCGCGAGCGCCTGGATGCCCTCGGGCTGGCCAGGCGCTTCAGCCCCTTCGCCGAGCCAGGGCGTTTCCCCTCCACCAGCACGGTCGCCAGCGCCGACTTCCTGGACCGGGCGCGCCCGCACCTGGCCGGCTATCGCCAGGCGGTGGAGGCTCTGCTGGGGCGCCACCTGTACCGGGCGCGCAACGATCCGGACTGGCCCTACGATGGCGACTTGCTCTACCTGGACACGCTGGCCGATGGACGCCTGGAGGACAGCTATCACCTGGCCCGACCCGACCGGGACGCTCTGCGGCAGGCGCAAGCGGCCCTGAGCGGGCTCTACGATCGGGCCCGCGCCCGCCCCTCGCCCTACTACGCCGCCATCGTGCTGGACGGCGACGACATGGGCAAGCGGCTCAACAAGTGCCTGGCCGAGCCAGATCCCCGCGCGGCCCACCACCAGTTGAGCCTCCGCCTGGCCCAGTTCTCGGACCAGGTGCCCTCGCTCGTCGCCTCCGAGCACGCCTGCCTGGTCTACAATGGCGGCGACGACGTGCTCCTGCTGGCGCCACTGGCCCGGGCGTTGCCAACCGCCCGGGCGCTCGCCCAGGCGTTCGCCGCCACCACCGGGGGCAGCGCCTCGGCCGGTATCGCCGTGGCCCACCACCTCTACCCGCTGGACGCCACGCTGCGCGCAGCGCGCGAGGCCGAGACGCACGCCAAGCAGGTGCCGGGCAAAGCCGCCGTATGCGTGCGGGTGCTCAGGCGCAGCGGCGAGACCACGGAGGCGCGTGGCCCGTGGGCGGCAGTGGGTGAACCGTTTGGCCAGCTCGTGAAGCTGTTCGCCGACGACGCGCTGGCCTCCCGCTTCGCCTACGACGCGGCGGGCGCGGCGTACGCCTTCCCACAGGCTGGCGCGGCCTTCGCCGCCGAGCTCAAACGCCTGCTGGCGCGCCACCGCGCCGCGCGCCACCCGGATGCGCCCGTGCCGGCGCAGTGGGCGGAGCGGCTGCACGCCTGGGCGACGCACCTGCCAGAGGGGACGGAGGGGCTCGGGCGCTGGCTGGTGCTGGCGCGCTTCGTGGCCCAGGGAGGGGGTGAGTGATGCACCTGTTCCTGGAAGCGGTCGACGTGTGGCTCTTCCGCGACGGGCGTCCCTTCGACGCGCTGAGCGACCATCGCGCCCAGAGCCTGTTCCCGCCCTATCCCAGCGTGGTCCAGGGCGTCATCCGCTCCCACCACCTGGTGGTGCAGGGCGTGGACCTGCGCGATCGGCAGGCCATCGCCCGCGCTGTGGGCACCGCTGAGGATGTGAGACAACTGCGGCTGCGCGGCCCCTTTCTGGCCAGGCGGGAGGGCGGGCAGATCGTGCGCTACTTCCCCCAGCCGGCCGACGCCGTCACGGCCGGGGAGGACAAGTGGGCGCTCAAGCCTGCCTCCGCGCCCCAGGCGCCGCCCGCCGCCGTCCTGGCCAGCGCGCCCACCCCGCTGCTGCTCGGGCTCCAGGACCGGCCGTCCAAGGGTGAGGCCGGGCTGTGGCTGGACGAGCCCGACCTGCGGGCGTACCTGCGGGGCGACACCGTGGCGGGCGTGCCGAGCGAGGCGCTGTTCTGCCGCGAGAGTCGCATGGGCATCGGGCGCGACACTGGCCTGCGAACCACCCTGGAAGGGGCGCTGTACGAGACCGAGTGCATTCGCCCCCAGCACCACGTGGGCCTGCTGGTGGAGGTGGAGGGGTACGCCGGCTGGCCCGCGCGCGGGGTGCTGCGCATCGGCGGCGAGGGGCGGGGCGCGTGGTTCGAGCAGGTGGCGGCCCCTGCCTGGCCGGCGCCGCCCGACCCACTGCCCGCGCGCTTCAAAGTCTACTTCGCCACCCCCACCTGGTTCGCGGGCGGCTGGCAGCCGGACGGCGGGGACTGGGGCCGCTTCTTCGAGGGCCGGGTGGAGCGGGTGGCGGCGGCGCTCCCGCGCTACGAGAGCGTGGGCGGCTTCGACCTGGCCAGCCAGCGCCACAAGCCCGCCCGCCGCTACGTGCCGGCCGGGAGCGTGTACTACTTCGAGGCCAGCGGCCAGGCTCGGCTGCGCCCCGGCCTCGCCCAGCGCGCCCTGGCCGAGGCCGGGGCAGAGATCGGCTTCGGCCAGATCCTGATCGAGGAGTGGACCCGTGTTTGAAGCCACCGCGCTGCTCTTCATCTACGTGGAAACCCCGCTGCACCCCGGCACGGCGCGCGGCATGGGGGTGGTGGACCTGCCCATCCAGCGCGAGCGCGCCACCGGCTATCCCATCGTCCAGGCCAGCAGCCTCAAGGGCCGGCTGCGGGCGGAGGCGGCCGGCAAACTGCCCCGCGAGGAGCTGGAGGCGATCTTCGGCCCGGAAACCGTCGACGCCAGCGCCCACGCCGGCGCCCTCTCCGTGGGCGACGCCCGCTTGCTGCTGTTCCCGGTGCGCTCCCTGGCCGGCGTCTTCGCCTGGACCACCAGCGTAGATGCCCTGGCCCGCTTCCAGCGCGAGGCCGCCCTGGTCCGCGCGCGCGCAGCCTGGGAGTTGCCCGCCAGTCCGGAGGCCGGCGAGGCCTGGGTGAACGGCAATGCCTTGATCGCGGGCGAGAGCGTGGTGCTGGAGGAGTTCAGCTTCGCCCCCAACCAGGAGCAGGCCGCGACGGTGCAGGCGATCGGCACGTGGCTGGCCGAGCACGCGCTGCCCCAGGGCGATGAGTACCGCTACTGGCGCCAGGCCCTGCCCCGCAAGCTCTGCATTCTGCCTGAGGACGCCTTCCGTGACTTCGTGCTCTACGGCACCGAGGTGCAGACCCACGTGCGCCTCGACCGGAACACCAAGACCGTGGCGCGCGGCGCGCTGTGGACTACGGAAAGCCTGCCCGTGGACACGCTGCTCTACGGGCCGCTGCTGGCCACCCGGTCCCGCAAGGCCGGCGTGGACCTGGCCGGCGCCCAGGCGATCGAGCGCGTTGCCGCGCTGGGGCTGGCGCGCACGCAACTGGGCGGCGACGAGACCACCGGCCAGGGCATGGTGGCGCTGCGCTTGCTGCGCCCGGCGCCCGCCCGGGTGTCCGCGTAGCCCTGGCGTTGAGCCAGGCTCGGTGGGGCGGGCGTCTCTGCCCGCCCGTGGCCCGGCCGCACGGACGGGCGGGCAGAGACGCCCGCCCCACCGCAAAGGAGGGGGTAGCTATGAGTCGACAACAGTCGCTGGAGCAGCAGCGGGCCGCGCAGGCGTGGGACTGCGTGCGTGGCGTCAAGGAGCAGGCGTATGCCAGGGACTACGGCTCCCTGGCCAGGAACGCCCCGGCCGACGTGCAGGCCAACGGGCTGGGCCAGATGCTGGCCTTCTGGCGCGCGAAAGGCTGCCAGAACGGTCGGCCAGCGCACGGCGGTGACAACGCCCACTACCAGCTCCTGGAGCACGTTTCCGGGCGGGTGCGCAGCGAGCTGCGGTTGGTCGAGGCCGTGGACGTGCTGGTCTGGATAATGAACGAGGCTACCACCGAGCACTACCGCCGCGCCACGGCCGAGGCGATCGCCTTCCTGGTGTGGGTCAAACGCTTCGCTGAGGCGGAACTGCCCACCGAGACAGCCGAGGGGAAGGAGCGATGACCGGCTACCCCATCCCCCCGGCCACCGCCCGCGCCTGGGAACGCCACCGTGCGGCGACGCCGCAGAACCCGGGCCTGGTCTTCGACCGCTTCGGACCCGATTGGGCGGAGGCGGCGACGCTGAAGCGTGACGGGCTGGCAGCGGTGGCTGCGGCCTCCGAGCGAGCGGACGTGGCGCTGCTCCGTGCCTGGAACGACCGCTGGACCGCGGCAGTGCGGGCTGCGGACGCCGAGCCGTTCGCCCTGGCCACGGAGTGGCGGCTGGTGACTGGCCTGGGCAGGAAAGGCGCCCTGGAGGTAGGCTTCACCTTCCACCGCTACGGCTTCCCCATCCTGCCGGGCAGCGGGGTCAAGGGAGTCGCGCGCGCCCTCGGACTGGTGGCCGTGGCGGAGCAACTGGGCGCGCAGAACCTGGGCCTACTGGACGACCTGCTGAGCCTGGGCGAGGAAGAAAAGTTCCGCCAGCGACTCGAGCAGCAGCACGGTGCCACGACCGAGGCGGCGCGCACGCTCGCTCGCCACTACCGTGCCATCTTCGGCACCACTGCCGGCGCCGGGCACGCTATCTTCTTCGACGCCATCCCGAGCCGGCTGCCCCGTCTGGCGCTGGACATCATGAACCCCCACTATCCGGAGTATTACGGCGATGCCACGGCCCGCGTGGCGCCCACGGACTGGCAGAGCCCCAGGCCGGTGTACTTCCTCACCGTGGCCGAGGCCACCGAGTTCCGCTTTGCGGTGGGCTGGCGCGGGCGGCTGGACGACGATGGGTACACGCTGCGCGACCTGGCCAGGACCTGGCTGGGGCGTGGACTGGCGGAACTCGGGGCTGGCGCCAAGACCGGCGCGGGGTACGGATACTTCGTCGGGTTGCCGGCGCCCGTGCCTACAGAGCGGCCACCGGTCCGAGCTCTCCCCGCGCCGGGGCTGCCTGCCTCCAAGCCGACCGCGCCGCCCGAAATGGTCGAGCCGCCAGTGCTGCGCCAGGGAGTCATCCTGGAGATCCGTCCGGACAAGCGGTTTGGTCGGGTACGCGACGACGAAACGGGCCAGGTGTACCGCTTCGCCACGACCGCCGTGAGGGGCAGCACGCCGGGCAACAAGGGGCGAGTGGTCTTCGAGCTGCGAGGCGCCACGGTGGTAAGCATCCGCCGGGCATAGGGGGCGTCAACGAATAACTTCCGGCCTCTGCTGAGCGCGGATAGCTGTCAACGGATTTCCGGGAGCGGATTGAACGGATGGGAACGGATGGAGGCGTGCCTCCAT
>JACQUR010000389.1 GCA_016210245.1 Chloroflexota bacterium | reverse complement strand
GGATGAGCGGACCCCGGGGTCCTCCGCTCATCCTGAGCCTGTCGAAGGACCTCAGGGTCCCGGCTCGGATAGCGACCCGGCCCCGCGAGTCACGGCGAACAGAATCGAGCGACTGGAGGGAGCAACGCGCGCATGGGAGAGCAGATGGCGCAGTCCGCACTGCACCTGGAGCAGGAGGCGGATCGGCGCACTCGGGAACGGGTGCGAAAGGTGCTCTGGAAACACGAGCCCCTGCGTGCTTCGGACTCCAGTATTCAGCTCCAGGTCGAGCGCGGCATCGTCCGGCTGTCCGGTCGGGTGCGCGTGCAGGCGCTGAAGCAGATCGCCGCCTACCTGGCCCGCTCGGTCGAGGGCGTGCAGGGTGTGCAGAACGACCTGGTCAGCGATTCGGAGGTCGTGCGGGCCGTGGCCGACGCTCTGGCCGCCGATCCTCTGACCCGCCCGCACGTGCTGCGCGTGGACGCCAGCCTGGGCCAGGTGCGGCTGGCGGGAATCGCGCCCTCGCTCGAGGTCGAGCGCCGCGCCCTGGAAGTGGCTCGCGCAGTCCCGCTCGCCCTCGACGCCGTCAGCGCCATCGAGATCGATCCCCAGGCGGCCTCGCAGCCGACTGTGGTATCATCGTGAACCGAGTCGACAGTCGACAGTTGACAGTCGGCTCGTGTCCTTTCGACTGTTGACTGTCGACTGTTGACTGTCGACTCCGGAGAGGCGTCTCGCCATGCCGAAGAAGAAAGAGCACCGAGTTCTCACTCGCCGCGAGCGCCTCGAGCGCCAGGCCGAGCATCAGCAGCGGCAGCGCACCCGCAACCTGGTATGGGTTGGGGCAGGGGTGGTCGTGGTGGCTGCCATCGTCGCCGCCATCGTGCTGCTCACAGGGGCCAACCAGCCAGCGCCCGGCGTAGCGGTGCCAATCGCCGGCAACGACCACGTCCCCGTCAACAGCCCGATCCGTTTCGATCACCTCCCCCCTTCGTCGGGTTCCCACTTCGCCCAGGAGGCCACCTATGGCGTCCAGGACGCGGAGGTGCCCGAGGGCTACTGGGTCCACAACCTGGAGCACGGCGCGGTCGTCGTCCTGTACAACTGCGCCGACGGCTGCCCGGACCTGGTTGCCCAACTGCGCGACGCCTACAGCACCTTCCCGCGTAGCGCCCAGTTCAACACGGTCAAGCTGGTCGTGGCGCCCTATCCCAAGCTCCAGACCCGGCTGGCCTATCTCGCCTGGGGACGGGAGCTGCTCACCGACACCTACAACCGGGATGAGCTGTTCCGCTTCTACCAGGCCTACCTGGACCGGGGTCCGGAGCTGGCGCCCTGACGGCCAGCGATCCGCAAGCAGCCATCAGCCATCAGGAGTCAGCGTAGTCCTCCGAGTGGCTCTGCAGGCTCGAGGGGCGCTACACTGGCTTGCATACACTGCTCTGGGGGACCCCGCTCCTTTGCCCAGCCCCAACCCGCTGGCGTGGCCGGCCGCGCTGGCGCTCTTCTTCGCGGCCAGTTTCATCGAGGCGGTGGGCGTGGCCCACGTGCTGGCCTTTGCGCCCCTCTACCTGCAGCAACTGGGCGCTGCGCCCGGGGAGGTGCCCTACTGGACCGGCCTCGTCTCCTCCGGCGCCTTCGTGGTGGGCCTGCCCCTGGTGCCCTTCTGGGGAGTGTGGGCCGAGAAGTATAGCCGCAAGCTGATCATCGCCCGCAGCGCCTACGTGGAGGCGCTGGTCTTCCTGCTGGTGGGGCTGAGCCGCAGCCCCCTGGAGCTCGCGGGAGCCATGCTGCTGTCCGGCTTCCAGCTCGGCAACACCGGGGTGATGTACGCCGCGCTCACAGCCATGACCCCACGGCAGCGGGTGGGATTCGCCCTCTCGGTGCTGGGCGTGGCCTCCACCCTGGGCTTCGCCCTCGGCCCTGCCCTGGGCGGACTGCTAGCCGACAGCGTGGGCCTCCGCCCCCTCTACGTGGCCGACGCCGCCCTGTCCCTGGGCTCCGGCCTGGCCGTCACCCTGCTCTTCCGAGAGGCGCGCGCGAGCGGCCCGGCCATGGGCTCCGTCTGGCGCATGGCCTGGGAGGCGGTCAGCGGCATCGTGCGGGTGCCGGTCACGCGCCTGGTGTTCCTGGCCTACCTGATGGCGCTGCTGGGCCGCTTCATGGCCAGCCCTTTCCTGCCACTGCTGGTGCAGGACCTCTACACTGGCGAGAGCGTGGCCACCGTCGTAGGCATGGTCGTGGGCGGGACGGCGGTCGCCGGGGCGGTGCTCTCGCCGTTGGCCGGGGTGCTGGGCGACCGACTGGGCTATGCCCGAGTGCTGGGCTGGTCGGTCGCAGCCGGGGCGCTCGCCAGCGCCGGCCTGGCGCTGGCCCCCACTCTGTGGGCGCTGGCCCTGGCCGCGCTGCTGGTCGGGGCAGCCCTGAGCGCGGCGGCGGCGATGTGTACCGCCCTGCTGGCTACCACCACCCCCGCGGAGCGGCGCTCGCCTACCCTGAACCTGGCGCTGCTGCCCCTGTACCTGGGCGGCATCGCCGGACCCGTGCTGGGCGCAGCCCTGGCCGCGCTCGGCCTGCGCGCCGTGTTCCTCGGCGCCGCCGTCCCCCTGGCAGCCACCCTGGCGCTCACCCGCCGCCTCAGAGCCAGGGAGGAGTAGCAGGCTCCGCCCGCGCTCCCTGTGCTACTGGTTGGCTCATCAGGTGTGGCCACGACATTTGACGCGAGCCCCGGTGGCACAGGCGGCTCGCCTGTGCTACCCCTCCCAGCCCGAAGCACCGCGGCGCGGGCGTGGGCCACTGGTAGAATGTAAGCGAAAGGCAAGGGTTCAGTTCTCGGCGCTCAGCGGCCAGCCGTCAGTGGTCAGCTGACCACTGACCACTGACCACTGACCACTGAGATGGCTCCAAGCATCGTCGTCGAGCACCTGTCCAGGTACTACCGGGTCTACCGGAAGCAGCCTGGCCTGCTGGGGTCGCTGCGCGGTCTGGTCCACCGCCAGTATGCCGACGTGCGCGCCGTCGACGACGTGTCCTTCACCATCGAGCAGGGGGAGTTGGTTGGCTTCCTGGGCCCCAACGGGGCGGGCAAGACCACCACCCTGAAGGTCCTCGCCGGCCTGCTCCACCCCTCCGCGGGCCAGGTGGCGGTGCTCGGGTTCACGCCCTGGCGGCGCGAGGCGGCCCTGCAGCGTCAGTTCACCCTGGTGATGGGCCAGAAGAGCCAGCTCTGGTGGGACCTGCCGCCGATCGAGTCGTACCTGCTGAACCAGGCGCTCTACGACATCCCGGAACCCACCTTCCGGGAGACGCTGGCCGAGCTGGCGGACCTGCTGGACCTGGAGCCCCTGCTCCACATCCAGGTGCGCAAGCTCTCGCTGGGCGAGCGGATGAAGTGCGAGCTGGCTGCCGCGCTGCTCCACCGGCCACGCGTGCTCTTCCTCGACGAGCCCACCATCGGCCTGGACGTGGTGATGCAGAAGAAGATGCGCGACTTCGTGCGCGCGTACAACCAGCGCTACCAGGCCACGGTGCTGCTCACCAGCCACTACATGGACGACGTCAAGGAGCTGTGTGACCGCGTGCTGATCGTCAACCACGGCAAGCTGGTGTACGATGGCCGGCTGGAGGCGATCGTCGCGCGCTACGCCGACCACCGCGTGCTGGTCGCCGCCTTTGAAGCGCCCGTGGCCCGCCAGGCGCTGGCCGAGCTGGGCGAGGTGCTGGCCTGGGACCCACTGCGGGCCACGCTCCGCCTGCCCCGCGCCGCCATCTCGGAGCGCGCGGCGCTGCTCCTGGAGCGCTTCCCCGTAGCGGACCTGGCCATCCAGGAGCCCCAGGTGGAGGACGTGATTCGACAGGTGTTTGGAGAGGCATGAAGCGGTCAGTTGTCAGCCGTCAGCAGCAGCGCTGCTGACGGCTGACAACTGACCGCTGATAGCTCTGCCATGCGGAAGTACCTGACGCTGCTGCGGGTCAACCTGGAGGATGCGCTCGAGTACCGGGTGGAGGCGGCCATCTGGTATCTCTACGACCTGCTCCCGCCCGTGGTGATGCTGCTGCTCTGGCTGGCCATCTACGAGGAGGGCCAGGGTCTGGCCGGCTTCTCGCTCGTGGAGGTGGTGACCTACTACCTGGGCATGGTGGTCCTGCGCAGCCTGCTCACCACCCATGTGGAGTGGGCCATCAGCTATGACGTGCGGATGGGCTACCTCAGCCGCTACCTGACGCGCCCGGTCAACGTGTGGGGCGTGTGGCTCGCCGGCGAGCTGGGCTGGAAAGTTGTGCGGCTGCTCTGGCTGGCGCCCACCCTCGCCCTGGCCCTGGCGCTCCTGGGCCCGCAGCTCGCCTTCCCCCCGCTCGATGGGCTGCAGCTCGCCGGCCTGGCGCTCAGCCTGGCGCTGGCCTTCGCCCTGGGCTTCTTCCTGAAGCTGAACCTCGGGCTGGCCGCTTTCTGGCTGATCGAGATCGAGGGCGCCACCTGGCTGTACGAGGCGGCAGTCTTCCTGCTCTCTGGCGCGATGCTGCCCCTGGAGGTGCTGCCCGACCCGGTGGCCGCGCTGGCCCGCCTGCTGCCGTTCCAGTACCTGTACTCCTTCCCGGCCACGGTGCTGCTGGGGCGCGTGGAGGGCGGGGCGCTGCTGGCCGGGCTGCTTGGCCAGGTGGCCTGGCTGGCCGCCGCGGCCCTGCTGGCCCGCCTGGCCTGGCCGGCCGCGCTGCGGCAGTACGAGGCGGTCGGGGGGTGATTTTAGATTTTAGAATTTGGATTTTGGATTTTGGATTGAGGAACCGGCAGGGCGGGCCGATTCTGGATTTTGGATTATTTCTGGATTTTGGATTATTGAGGAACCGCCGGGGCGTATTGAAGATGTGGCAGTGAGGCGTATCCCATGAGCAGGGAGCAGCGCAAAGCAGCAATCCAAAATCCAAAATCCAAAATCCAAAATCACGCGGCCGTGTATCTGGCCTGCGTGCGCACCTGCCTGGCGCGCGAGCTGGCCTTCCGCGGCCACTTCCTGCTGCTCGCGCTGGCCGGGGTGACCTGGACGCTGCTGTCCCTGGCGCTGATGGCCTTCCTGTTCGGCCGCGTCACTGCCGTGGCCGGCTGGAACCTGGACCGCATGATCGTCCTGACCGGCACCTACGTGCTGGTGGTGAGCCTGACCAACCTGCTCTTCGCCCGCAACATGCAGCACCTGTCCGAGTACATCAACAAGGGCGAGCTGGACCTGATCCTGGTCAAGCCGGTGAATAGCCAGTTCTTCGTCTCGACCCGCTTCCTCAGCCTGCACGAGCTGCCCTCGGCCCTGGCGGCCCTGGTCTACGTGGGCGTGGGCCTCCAGCGGCTGGGGCTCCAGCCCGGCCCGCTCCAGGTGCTCGGGTACGCCGCGGCCGTCGCGAGCGCGATCGTGAGCCTCTACGCCCTCTGGTTCATGACCGTGACCCTGGTGCTGTGGACCGGCCGGATCGAGAACATCGCCTACGCCCTGGAGCCGGTGATGGACGTAGCCCGGGTGCCAGCCGACGTCTTCCGCGGCCTGCTGCGCGTCCTGTTCACCTTCGTGTTGCCCGTGGCGATGATCTCCACCGTGCCCAGCAAGGCGTTGCTGGGGCTGCTGGAGCCCTGGATGGGCATCTACGCCGCGCTGCTGGCGCTGGCCCTGCTGTGGGCCTCCACCCACCTCTGGCGCGTCGGCCTCCGCCGCTACTCCAGCGCGAGCAGTTAGCAACGCTCACCACGGAGACACAGAGACACAGAGATTCTCAAGAGCAGAACTCGTAGACTCCATCTCGGCACGATGTGCAGAGGGGCTCTTCGCATGCCACAGCCCCGGCAATCCAGAATCCAAAATCCAAAAGCCAAAAGCGTCCTGGCCGTGGCGCTGCTGCTCGTCCTGGCGCTGCTGTCGCACCCGGGCCAGGTGGCCGCCAGGAGCTTGCTCCTGCTGCCGGACCTGTTTCCCGACTCCCCGGTCCGCCCCCTGGCCTGGCTGACTCCGTCCCCTGAGCGGGAGACGCTCCGCTATGGCTACAGCGCCGGCCAGGTGGAGGCCGACGTCTACCATCCCGCCGCGGGCGGACGCCACGGCGCAGCCATCCTGGAGCTGGGCGCGCGCCCGGTGCCCAAACGCGACCCGCTGCTGGTGCGCTTCGCCGACGGCCTGGCCCGCGCGGGCAGCGTGGTCATGATTCCGGAATCAGACAACCTGGTCGCAGGACGGGTGCTGCCGCAGGAGCGGGATGCACTGGTGCTGGCCTTCCAGCGACTGCGGGCCATGGCCGACGTGGACCCCGAGCGGGTGGGCTTCATCGGCTTCTCGGTGGGTGGCGGCCTCTCCACCCTGGCCGCGGCTGACCCCCGCATCCGCGACCAGGTCGCCTTCGTCAACACCGTCGGCGCCTACTTCGACGCCCGGCGCCTGCTGGAGGAGATCGCCACGCGCAGCCTCGTTGTCGACGGCGAGCGCCAGGCCTGGGAGCCGAGCCCAGTGACGCTCCAGGTGTTCGGGCTGCAGCTCATCGAAGCCCTGGACCAGCCCTCGGACCGCGAGCTGCTGAGCGCCCTCCTGTTCCAGGGCCAGCAGGCGCCCGACGCACCCGAGCGCCTGACCCCGCAGGGCCAGGCGGTGCTGCGCTTGCTTCGCGGCGTGGATCGTGCAGAGATAGGCGCGGCGCTGGCGCAGCTCCCGCCCGAGGCGCTGGCGCGGCTCGACGCGATCTCGCCCGCCCGCGACCTGGCCGCGGTGCGGGCCAGGCTGTACGTGATGCACGACCTGGGCGATGGCTACATTCCCTTCACGCAGTCGCGCCACCTCGTCCGTGGGCTCGAGCCGCCGAGTCTGCGCTGGTACACGGAGTTCAATATCTTCCAGCACGTGATCCCGGACAAGCCGGTGGACCCGCTCACCTTCACCCTGGACCTGGCCAGGCTCTACCGCCACCTCTTCACGGTGAGTCTGGAGTTCCTGTGAGTGCTGAGTCCTGAGTCCTGAGTCCTGAGTCCTGAGTCCTGAGTCCTGAGTCCTGAGTCCTGAGTCCTGAGTCCTGAGTAATGGAGGAGCACGAGATGGCCGACAACACCAACCCCTCACACAGCAGTGAGCGCCGAGAGCCAGGTTCCACGCTCGGCACTGAGCACTCAGCACTCAGCACTCAGCACTCAGCACTCGGTGCCCGCTACGCCCGCCAGGAGCTGTTCTTCGGCCTCGGGCGGCAGGGCCAGGAGCGGCTGGCGCGCGCCCGGGTGGCCGTGGTCGGCTGCGGCGCCCTGGGCACGGTGATCGCCAACCTGCTCGCCCGCGCGGGCGTGGGCTTCCTGCGCCTCGTGGACCGCGATTATGTCGAGTTGACCAATCTGCAGCGCCAGGTGCTGTTCGACGAGGCGGACGTGGCGCGGGGCGCGCCCAAGGCCGTGGCCGCGGTGGAGAAGCTGGCCAGGGTCAATTCCCAGATCGCGCTGGAGGCGGCCGTAGAGGACCTCAACGCCGACACGGTCGAGCGGCTCATCGGGGACGTGGACCTGGTGATGGACGGCACCGACAACTTCGAGACCCGCTACCTGCTCAACGAGGCGTGCGTGCAGCGCGGCCTGCCGTGGATCTACAGCGCCGCCATCGCCAGCTACGGCGTGACCCTGACCATCCTGCCTCACCAGACCCCCTGCCTGCGCTGCATCTTCACCGAGAGCCCGCCCCCCGGAACGGTGCCCACCTGCGACACGGCCGGCGTGCTCAACCCCATCCCCGGC
>JACQUR010000388.1 GCA_016210245.1 Chloroflexota bacterium | reverse complement strand
TCCGCCGCGCACCTGCGGCGATCGTGCGATCAACGATCCGATGTCGGTTCCCGCGCTCACAGCATTCGCTCTCTGCGGTACTCTCAGCCGGTGCCAACACATGCATGATGGCATCCTGGCCACCAGGAAGCGGAGGCCCCGCTCAGGAGACGACAGGGACGTCAGTGCTGACGTGGTTTCTCTTCCCCCTCGACCGCTGCGCCAGCCTGATCCGCTGCCGGCCCGGGTCCCCAGCGTCGCCGTATGCGGGCCAGCTCAAAGGGCAGTCATAGTCCGCTCGACAGAGCCGAGCACGGAGAAGGGCTCGACGAACGAGAGCTCGACTTTCAGAGGTCGGCTCTGCGCGTCCATGTAGCTGGCTGGTCGATAGCGGAAGGACAGCACGTCGCCGCGTGTGTTCGGCCTCGGCTCGCTCGGCTCAAGCCCAACCTGCCGTGCCAACACTGCCACGGCCGCGCGAATCTCGGTCTGGAGGTCGAAGGCGGTTCTGCCCGGCCCGAGCACGTTGAAGTCGAGGTCGATCGAGCGGCGTGCGCGCTCACGGAAGTAGAGCCGGTTGAGGGCGGTGCCACCTTTGAGGCAGAGACGGCCGCTCAGAGCCGACTCTGCGATCGAGGCAAGGAAATGAGACAGGCGGAGGTCGTGCTCGGCATCGTCGAGCCGCGCGATGCCCAGCCGATCACCCCAATTCCGTACCTGGCGTGCAGTGGGTTCCAACATGGCCTGCGGCAGCAGAGCTTACTCGTGGGCGCGTCCGCTGTCGAGACGGCTGGCGTGCCGGGCGCGACCACTTCCTGTGCCGGTGAGCCGGTCGCCTCGGCGAAGGGTGAGCCGGCGGCTCGCCCCTACGTGCCCGCTGCGCAGGAACCGGCCACGGCCGAGGCGCTCCTATTCGACCTCGTCCAGAATGGCATTGACGCGGACGCGCCAGGTGCGCTCAATCGGGCCGCCGGGGTCGCCACCGGCTTCCAGCGGGATGACCTGGGGACCGCACAGTGACCGCAGGCGGTCGCGAGGTGGCCCGAGCAGCGGACGGCCCACCGCGTCGAGGAGGAAGCCCAGCCGTTGCGCGACGCTCCGCCGTCCGAAACGGTCCGCGTAGGCCACCAGACGATCTGTGTCGACCCCCTCGATCAGCGCGCCCAGGGTCCTGGCCACCTCCTCGATCCCGCCGCCGAGGTCCGGGCGGTCCACCAAGTCGACCGCGGTGCGCTCGCGGTCCGACAAGCAGACCCGCGCCTCTCCATAGCGCAGCGTCTGCGTCCCGAAGAGACGCCGCTCGTCGGTGAGGTAGAAGCGAATCTCCATTTGGCCGACGCGGATCGTGCGGTGCCGCCGCGCGCTGACCACCTGGAGCACCATCGGAAGTTGGTGCGCCGCTCCGTGCAGCCCTGCGGCACTCTGGTAGCCCACGTAGTAGCGCTCTGCCGCGTCGAGGCGCCGCATCAACGCCTCGATGATCTCTGTCGCATCCACACCCCGGTGCTGCCGATCGAAGAGGATGGTGGGATTGGGAACTGCGTAGACGCCTCTCCCGATGCGGTCCAACGCCCGCTTGCGGTGCAGCCGGGCGAGAAGAGCGGCCGCGTGAGCCGGGGAGACGCCCGCCAGTTGTTGCACCTCTCTGATCCCCAGGAGCGGCAGGCCGCGACTCAGCGCCCCCAGGTAGACGGCCTGCTCGCGCCCACTCAGGTAGCCGATGCCCCGCTCCCGCTCCAGGCGCGGCGCAGGGTCGGGTTGCTCGTATTGCCTGCTCATGATGTGACCATTATAGTCATGCTACGTGCATAGAATCTAGCGCGCTGGTATCCGTGCAGTGAGGGGTGCTGCCCAGACGACCGCCTGCCCGGCGTCGCCGACTGTGCCCCCGCCCGCCGCCACCACGCCGGCTCAGGACCGGTGGCTGGCCCTGCTGGCGGCGATCCTGGGGGTGTGACGGGGGCTTGCGAAGATGTCGAGGCAAGTCTGGTGGGGCGGGCGTCTCTGCCCGCCCCCAGCGGCCCGGCGGCACGGGCGGGCAGAGACGCCCGCCCCACCGAGCTTGGCTCACGGGCACGCTTGGGCGCGCCAAGCAGCGGTATGTACCTGGGTTCGGCATGATGCTGGAGTGTGCCGCGGGACGGCCAGGCAACAGCTGTGGGCACACTTGCTCGCACAAGGCTGGTGAACGGGTGGCTCAGCCTGCGGTGACGATGCCGGCTCAGCTCTTCGTCGAGGTAGAGGCGCAGCATTACGGGTGAATGTCGCCCGCGAACTGCCGCTCTAGCGCAACCGCCTCGGCTTCTTCCGTCGCCAGTTCTGCCTCGATCTCATCCCGATTCAGGTGGTAGTACGTCAGTGCGGCGTACACCTGGGCGAGCGTGAGGTGCCCGATCTCGCTCGCGATCTCCTCGGGGCTCAAGCCCAACTTGTACTACGTGGCGACGCGGTGGACCGTGACTCCCGTCCCGGCAATGCGCGGCCGTCCGCCGCGCACCTCCGGCGATCGGGTGATGAGCGATCCGATGTCGGTTACAGCGCTCACAGCATTCGCTCCCTGTGGTACTCTCTCAGCCGGTGCCAGCACATGCATGATAGCATCCTGGTGCATCGGGGAGCGGAGGCTCCGCTCAGGAGACGACAGGGACGTCAGAGCATTGCTCGTGCGCACCTCCGCTGTCGAGATGGCCGGGGTGCCGGGGTGTCTGACGAGGGTTTGCGGAGAGCAGGAAGGCGAGAAGAAAAGCCGCACGGCTTTTCTTCTCGCCTCTTGCCCTTTGCCTTAGCTGCCTGGCAGCAGGAACGGCTTGAGCTTGTCGCGGACGTTTGCGGGCACCTGCAGGCCGCCCACGATCAGGTCGCGCACCTGGGCGCCGCTGAGCGGCGAGATGTAGACCTTCGCCTTGTCCGCCTCGGCCAGGTAGTCTTTGTCCTGCACCGTCTTGGCGAACGCCGCCTCGAGCGCCGCGGCGCGATCGGCCGGGACGCCCGGCGGTAGGGCGTAGGGCCGCGCGTACAGGTTGGGCGCGATGACGCCGTACTTGAAGAGCTGGCGCTGCTCCTCGTCCCTGGTGAACTGGTAGAGCAGGGGCACGTTCTTCTGCGGCAGGCCCGCGATCGGCTGCTCGGTGAACTGGGCCAGGATGACCCAGTCCCCGCTCTCGAACTGCTCGCGGTTGGTGACCACCAGCGACTCCCAGGCCGTGATGACGCCGTCGACCTCAGCGCGCTCCATGGCCATCCGAATCGGGGTCGTGCCATCGTAGCCCGTCACGAGCTTGACCTTCGCCCCCAGCACATCGCGAATGAGCAGCGACGAGACGTCGATCTTGGTGTTGGGCACGCCCCCCAGCACGACCTGCTTCGCACTGGAACCCAGGATGTCCTCGAACTTCGCGATCCCGGAGCGCTTGGTCACGGTCATGATGTAGTTGATGGTGTCCGGCTCACCCAGGTAGGAGAGCTTGGTGGCGTCGAACTCGACCCCCGGCCCGCCGTACAGTTGCTGGGCTACGAGTCCGCCGTCGAAGGTGCTGATCAGGGTGCCATCCTTGGGCCCCGCCGTGTAGGCGTAGTTCAGGGCGCGCAGGCTGCCACCGCCCGGCATGTTCTCCACGATCAGGCTGGGATTGCCCGGGATGTACTTGCCGATGTGGCGGGAGAGCAGGCGGGCGTGGTTGTCGTAGCCACCGCCGGGCGCGTGCCCAACCAGGATCTTGACCGTCTTGCCCTTGTAGAAGTCGGCCACGGCCTTCTCGTCGAAGGCCGGCTTGGCTGCTGGCTTCTCGGTAGGCTTGGCCGCAGGTGCCGCGGTGGCGGCCGGCTTGGGGGCCGGGGCGGTCGTGGCTGCCGGCTTCGCCGCCGACGCCGCGGTCGGCGCGGCGGTTGGGGCCGCCGTGGGGGCGGGTTT
>JACQUR010000387.1 GCA_016210245.1 Chloroflexota bacterium | reverse complement strand
GTACGAGGCGCTGCGGCAGCGGCTCAGCCCAACCAGATCCAAAGGTGGAAGGCCACCGTCGGAAGTCCGCTAGCGGACTTCCGACGGTGGCCTTCCACCTTTGGATCTGGTTGGGCTGAGCCGCTGCCGCAGCGCCTCGTACAGCACGATCGACCCGGCCACGGCGGCGTTGAGCGACTCGACCCGGCCAGGCATGGGCAGGCGAACGGTGAAGTCGCAGTGCTCGCGCACCAGGCGACCCAGGCCAGCGCCCTCGGAACCAACGATCAGCACGGTGGGCGCCGTGAGGTCGATCTCCCAGGGTAGGCTGCGCCCATCGCCCGCCAGCCCGACCACCCAGAGACGGAGGGCCTTGAGCGCCTCCAGGGCGCGCACCAGGTTGGCCACCTGGACGATCGGCAGGCGCTCGATGGCGCCGGCGGAGGCCTTGGCCACGGCCGGGGTGATCCCGGCCGCACGGCGCTCCGGCAGCACCACCCCGTCGGCCGCCACCGCCGCGGCCGTGCGCAGCAGGCTGCCGAGGTTCTGGGGGTCCTGCACCCCGTCCGTCGCCAGCACCAGCGGCGACCGCGCTGGCGCGCGGAGGCGCCGAAGCAACTCGTCCAGCGGCGTGTAGGCGAAGGGCTCGGCCTCCGCCACGACGCCCTGGTGGTGTGGCCCGACCACGTCGAGCCGCTCGCGCGGCACGAACTCCACTGCCACCCCGCGCGCCTCAGCCTCGGCGATCAGCTCGCGCACCGGCTGGCCGTGGGCGCCCTGGGCGACCAGCAGGCGCTGCAGCCGCCGCCCGGCGCGCAGCGCCTCCAACACCGGGTGGCGTCCGTACAGCAGCGCCCCTACGGCCGGGGCTCGGTCCACTTCCAGGTCGTGCCCTCGGGCCGGTCCTCCAGCGCCACGCCCAGGCGGGCGAGGCCGGCGCGGACCTCGTCGGCCAGCTTCCACTGTTTGGCCTCCCGCAGCCGCTGGCGCGTCTGCACCAGCAGCTCGATGAACGGCTCCACCTCCTCGTGGCGCTCGACCGCCTCGGCCGGCTCGAGCTGGAGCCCCAGCACGTTGGCCAGCGCCACCTGGGTCACCTGGCCACCGGTCCCCGCCTCGCTGGACGCCCCCTCCGAGCGCTGGCGGTTGATCTCCCGCGCCAGGTCGAACAGGTGCCCGATCGCGCCGGCCGTGTTGAAGTCGTCGTCCATGGCCTCTTCGAACCTGGCCATGTAGGGCTGGGCGTACTCGGGGCGGGGCGCCGGGCGCTCCGGATGGTAGTCGACCAGCGCCGAGCGCAGCCGCTGCAGCCCCCGGGCCGAGGCCCGCAGCCCCTCCTCAGAGAAGGCGATGGGCGAGCGGTAGTGGGTGGAGAGCAGGTACAGGCGCAGGGCCATGGCCGGGTGGGCCTGCAGCATGTCGCGCACGGTGGTGAAGTTGTTGAGCGAGTGGGACATCTTCTCGCCCGCGGTGGTCACCAGGCCCACGTGCGGCCAGTACGTGACGAAGGGCCGCTTGCCGGTGAACGCCTCGCTCTGGGCGATCTCGTTCTCGTGGTGGGGGAAGATGAGATCCTGCGCGCCCCCGTGGACGTCGATCTGGTCGCCCAGGGTCTCGCGCACCATGGTCGAGCACTCGATGTGCCAACCCGGCCGGCCCTCCCCCCACGGGCTGTCCCAGGCCGGCTCGCCCGCCTTGGCGCGCTTCCACAGGGCGAAGTCGCGCGGGTCGCGCTTGCCCGGCTCCAGTTCCTTGCGCGCGCCCGCCAGGCCGCCCTCCTCGGTCCGCCCGGAGAGCTGGCCGTACTCCGGGAACCGCTCCACCGAGAAGTAGACGTCCCCATCGACCACATAGGCGTAGCCCTTCTCGAGCAACCCCTGCACGAAGGCAATGATCTGGGGCATGAACTGAGTGACCGTGGGGTACACGTCGGCACGCTGGACGCCCAGGGTGTCCATGGCCTCGAAGTAAGAGCGGCTGTACCGCTCGGACACCTCGGCCGCGCTCACGCCCTCCACGTTCGCCCGGGCGATGATCTTGTCGTCGATGTCGGTGAAGTTCTGGACGTGGCGGAGCCGGTACCCGCGATAGGCCAGGTAGCGGCGCAGGGCGTCGACGGCCACGAACAGCCGGGCGTGGCCGACGTGGGGATGGAACTTGGGCGTCATCCCGCACACATACATCAGCACCGTCTCGCCCCGGGGCTCGAAGACCTCTTTCTCTCCGCTCAGCGTGTTATAGATCCGTAGCGCCAATGCTGCTCTCCGTTGAGAAGCTGTCAGCCGTCAGCCATCAGCTTCGTGTGGTGCCTGCGACGATCGGTAACAGACCACCAGGTATCAAGTATAGGGCAAACTTGCGGCGCCAAAGCATAAATGATTCATGCCGGGTGCTCGGAGACGATCCTGAGGATCTCCCCAGCGAGATAGGTCCTGCCGTAGGAGGCGGATTCCCGTTCGAGTCGAGCCGCAGAAGCTTGCGATTGTTGGATGATCTCCAGGAGGACGCGGATGTCCGTTTCGTCCGCCGGCCGTCGCCGTCCCGTCAGCAGGGCAACCCTCAGGAGGCCGCCATAGCGTCGCGGAGCAGCTCTGGATCGACCGGGAGCTGCCGGATCCGGACGCCCGTGGCCTGGTGGATGGCGTTCAGGATTGCCGGGGTGGACGGCACCGTGGCCGTCTCGGACAGCCCCTTGGCCCCGTACGGACCCTCCG
>JACQUR010000423.1 GCA_016210245.1 Chloroflexota bacterium | reverse complement strand
GCCCCGGGCTGCGCGGCCCCACCGTCGTCGTTCCCGTTGTCCAGGCGGTCGCCATCGCCCTCTAGCCGCGCGGCCTTCCCGAGGACGCGGCGCAGTTCGGCCACCTCGTCCGGCGTGGCGAGCTCGCGCGGCTGCACGCCCAGGGCGTTGGCGAGCGCCCGCACGGTGCCGGTGGAGGGCGCCGTCGCGCCGCCCTCGAGGCGCGTGATGGTGAGCGCGTGCCGGCCGGCCCGACGAGCCAGCTCCGCCTGGGAGAGGAACTGCTCGAGCCGCCGCCGCCGCAGGGTTTCGGCGAACGCCATCGTGCCTCCACGAAGATTCTCTCGGTGGGCAGATGATAGCATAAAGTCCGGGATATAGGAATGGTATATTGCTACAATGCTCATAATGCACTAGTGCGCCTACATCTCCTTCTCTCACCTCTCCAGGTCCAGGCCACCCTGCCATCCGCTCAGCGGACGTCCAGCCGTCGCTTTTGCCTCTCGGTGTAGAAGATGCGCTTGGCTACCTCCGCCGTCCCGACGTAGAGCGCCACGATGGCGGCGATCGCCAGCAGCAGGGCGCCCGGCAGCGGTTGAAGGCCGAGAGGCTCGGCGAGCGGTGTGAACGGCAGACCGAGCGTCGCGGCGATGACCGCGAGCGTGGCAGCCAGGAGCTCTCGGCTCGGCCGGCTCCGGAAGCCCGGCCGTCTTGTGCGGATGACGAGGACGATGAGCGAAGCCGAGACCACCGACTCGACGAACCAGCCGGTCCGGAACTCGTCGGTCCCTGCCCGGGCGATAAGCAGCAGCGCGCCGAAGGTCAGGTAGTCGAAGATCGAGCTCACCAGGCCGAACGTCAGCATGAAGCTGCGGATGAACCGGATGTCCCAGCGCCGCGGCCGCGCAACGAGCTCGTCGTCCACGTGGTCAGTGGCAATGGTCATCTCGGGGAAGTCGGTGAGCAAGTTCATCAGCAGGATCTGTTTCGGCAGGAGTGGTAGGAAGGGGAGGAACAGCGACGCCCCCGCCATGCTGAACATGTTGCCGAAGTTGGCCGATGTTGCCATGAACACGTACTTCAGCGTGTTGGCGAACGTGGCCCGCCCCTCGCGAACCCCCTGCACGAGCACGCCCAGGTCCTTCTCCAGCAGGACGAAGTCGGCGGCCTCCTTGGCGACATCCACGGCGCTCTCCACGGAGAGCCCGACGTCGGCGGCGTGGAGCGCCGAAGCGTCGTTGATACCGTCGCCTATGTAGCCGACGACGTGCCCGGCCTTCCGTAGCGCCAGCAGCACCCGCTCCTTCTGATTGGGCTCGATCTCGGCGAAGAGGTCGACGGCGTCGACCTGCCGCAAGAGCGCCTCGTCGCTCATCTTCTGGAGGTCAGGCCCGGCGAGCACGCCTGGGTTCGCCAGCCCCAAGTGCCCACCGACGCTCGCCGCCACCAGACGGTTGTCGCCGGTGATGATCTTGAGCGAGACGCCGAGGCCCTTGAGGTCGCCCACGGTCTGGGCAATGCCGGGCTTCGGCGAGTCGGCCAGGACGAGGAAGCCCAGGAAGGTCATCTCGACCTCGTCGTCCTTGTCGATGAGAACCTCGGGCGGCAGCTCCTTGTAGGCGACTCCGAGAGTCCGGAAGCCCTGCGCGCTGAGCTCGCCGTACCGCCGCTCGATCTCCGTGCGGGCAGTGGCGAGCTGGACGCGCCGGCCCGCGGGCGACTCCGCCCAGGAGCAGACGGCCAGCACGTTCGCGAGCGCGCCCTTGGTCACCATCAGACGAGGGCCGTCCCCGGAGTTCGCCGGCGGTGTGGCTACCAGGACGCTCAGGCGCTTGCGGATGAAGTCGTACGGCACTTCGTCGACCTTCCGATAGCTTGCGAGGTCGAGCTTGCAGTTGGCCCGGATGGCCTCGTCGATCGGGTTGCGGAAGCCAGTCTCGTAGCGCGCGTTCAGGTACGCGTAGAGAAGGACCTTCTCGCTCTCGTTGCCATTGGCGTCGAGGGCCGCCTGGAGACGGACCACCCCATCGGTGAGTGTCCCGGTCTTGTCAGAGCACAGGACGTCCATCGCGCCCAGGTTCTCGATGGCCGCGAGGCGCTTGACGATGACCTTTACCCTCGCCATCCGTCTCGCGCCGTGAGCCAGGTTGACGCTGATGATCGCCGGGAGGAGCTGCGGGGTGAGCCCGATGGCGAGCGCGAGGGAGAATAGGAACGAGCTGAGGACTGGCTTCTGCAGGTACACGTTCACGGCGAAGATGGCGATGACGAGGATGAGGGTGACCTCGGCCAGGAAGTATCCGAACCCGCGGACCCCGCGTTCGAACTCGGTCTCGGGCGGCCGCAGGCGGAGGTGCTCGGCGATCTTGCCGAACTCGGTGGCGCTCCCGGTCAGGACGACGAGGGCCTTCGCGGTCCCGCTGACGACGTGCGTGCCCGCGAACAGGACGTTCGTCCTCCTGGCAAGAGGTGTCTCTGCCGAGAGTGTCGCCGCTGCCTTCTCGACCGGGTAGGTCTCACCTGTGAGCATGGCCTCGTCGACGAACAGGTCAGTCGACTCCAGGATTCGGCAGTCGGCGGGGATGCTGGCCCCCGCGGAGAGCAGGACGACGTCGCCTGGGACGACCTCGTCGACCGGCAGTTCCTGCGACTTGCCGTCCCTCAGGGTGTTCGCTCGCGCGCGGACGAGCACAAGGAGCTTCGCGACGGCGCCGGCTGCGCCGCGCTCCTGCCAGAAGCTGAGGAGCCCACTGGCGAGGACGATCGCCAGGATGATCGCGGCGTCGATTGGGTCCTGGAGGAAGAAGGAGAGGCTCGCCGCGACCAGGAAGATGAGGATCATCGGGCTGGTGAACTGGGAGAGGAGCAGCGTGAGCGTGGCGGTGCGAGGGCGGGGCCGCAGCACGTTGGGGCCGTAGCGCGCGAGGCGCTGTCGCGCGTCGGCGGCCGAGAGACCTTGTGGGGTCGCCTGGAGGCGCTTCAGAAGCTCCGCAGGCTCGAGTGTCCAGAGCGCGAGGGTCAGGTCGTCCATCGCGTTGCCACCGTTGCGCGGAAAACCGGATTCGGAGACGTGGGACAGGATAACAGAGTCCGGTCGTGCCTGCAAAGACGAGCCTGTCAGGCACCGGCGCGCACCGGGACGGCCGCAAGGACCGGGGGAACGCCGCGCTGCCTCCACCAGCCAGCTCCGCTAGTGAGATGCTAGTAGGAAGTTGTCACGCTATCCATGCACTATTGACAGGACGCGCATATGATGCTACGATGAGGTTATCTCAGGCGCTGTGAAGCCCGACGCGGTGGACCCGGATCGCTGATGCGTTGGGTGGAGCGAACTGCGAAACCGGCTGGGTCGCATCGACTCGGCCGGTTTTCTTCTGCTCACCAGGCCAGCGCAAGGGCCGAGGGAAGGGGCGGAGGCGCTGATCTTCACCCGCCCATGCTGAATCGGAGGCTACACACCATGGCACAGAGCAATCCCGCCAGCGTGCGGTACGAGCGCACTGAGGTTGCGGCGACCCCGAGCGTGCACCAGGTCGAGGCGAGCGTGGTCGACCCCTACGCCCCGCGGCGGGCGGGGATGTACAAGCTCCAGCAGGGGCTGTACCTGCTCTTCGGCCTGATTGAAGCGCTGCTCGGCATTCGCTTCGTCTTGCGCCTGCTGGGCGCCGAGGCCGCGGCCCCGTTCGTCGGGTTCGTCTACGGCGTCACCGCCCCGCTGGTCGCCCCGTTCGTGGGCATCTTCGGCACCGTCCAGGCGAACGGCAACGTGCTGGAGCCGCATTCGCTCGTCGGGCTGGTGGTCTACCCGCTGCTGGCCTGGCTGCTGATCAAGCTCGCCTGGCTGCTGTTCGGCGAGACGCGGGAAGGGCTGACCAGCACCACCAGAACCACAAAGACCAGGGTCGTGTAGGCATCCTTCTCCTTGAGCCCCCCCGTTCCGCGTCGTGCGGGAGTATGAGCGGGGGGCACCACCAGTTCGCGGAGTGTGGACGCCCGCATGCACCGGGCGTCCGGCTCTCGGGCATGGGCCGACCACATATCCGGGGGCATGGCCCTGGTCTACGGAGGCAAGACACATGGCAACGACTCGCAAGAAGGCCCCTGTCAAAGCGAAAGTCAGCGGCGCACCCATGGCCAGGATCGCCAGAGCCGGCGGCCGCATGGCCGGCGCGATTGAAGACGTGGCCCTGCGAGCGCTCGGCACGGCCGCCGGCAAGGCCGAGGAGCTCTTCGCAGCGACGAGCAGGAACATCGACGACGTGCAAGCCAGACGCCGTCGCAAGAAGTAGGGGCGGCAGCAGTCCGCTCGGACCCCAGGGGCGGCGCGTGCGTTGCCCCTGGGCCCGGCAAGGAGACAGGGGACGAGGATGGATGATCGACAGACCAGGTCGTCGGACCAGGGGACACCCCAGGAAGCGGATGGCCAGCAACCCGTCCTGACGACACGCCAGGGCCACCCGGTGTACGACAATCAGAATCTGCAGACCATCGGGGAGCGCGGGCCGGCAACGCTCGAGAACTATCATTTCATAGAGAAGATCGCCCACTTCGACCGCGAGCGCATTCCCGAGCGAGTGGTTCACGCCCGCGGCGCCGGAGCCCACGGTTACTTTGAGGCCTACGGTACGGTTGGCGCCGAACCGATAGCCCGGTATACCCGGGCCAGGTTGTTCCAGGAGAAGGGCAAGCGCACCCCGGTGTTCGTGCGCTTCTCCACGGTAGTCCACGGCGGCCACTCCCCCGAGACCCTACGCGACCCGCGCGGGTTTGCCACGAAGTTCTACACGGAGGACGGCAACTGGGACCTGGTGGGCAACAACCTCCCTGTGTTCTTCATCCGGGATGCCATGAAGTTCCCGGACGTCGTGCACGCGTTCAAGCCAGACCCGGTGACCTTCCGCCAGAGCGTGGAGCGAATCTTCGACTTCATCAGTCTCACCCCTGAGTCCATCCACCTGATTACCTGGCTGTTCAGCCCACGCGGCATCCCGGCCGACTATCGGCACCAGGATGGCTTTGGAGTCAATACCTACAGGTGGATCAACCAAGCCGGTGAAGGGGTCCTGGTCAAGTACCACTGGAAGACCAAACAGGGGATCAAGTCGCTGACGCAGGAGCAGGCCGAGCAGATCCAGGCCAGGAACTTCAACCACGCTACCCAGGACCTGTACGACGCCATCGAGCGGGGCGACTACCCGGAGTGGGAGCTCTGTGTCCAGATCATGGTGGACAACGCGCACCCCGAACTGGACTTCGACCCACTGGATGACACGAAGACCTGGCCCGAGGACCAGTTTCCGCTGCGGCCGGTGGGACGGATGGTGCTGGACAAGAATCCCGAGAACTACTTTGCCGAAGTGGAGCAGGCGGCCTTCGGTACCGGCGTGCTGGTGGACGGGCTCGGCTTCTCAGACGACAAGATGCTGCAGGGTCGGACGTTTTCCTACTCGGACACCCAGCGGTACCGGGTGGGGCCGAACTACCTGCAGTTGCCGATCAATCGCGCCAGGAGGCCGGTGGCCACCAATCAGCGTGATGGCCAGATGGCCTCCTACGTGGATAGGAGCGGCGACAACCCGCACGTCAATTATGAGCCGAGCGCCCTCGGCGGCCTGTCGGAGTCGCCCAGGGCGGGCGAACCCTCCACCCCCTGGGTCGAGGGGAAGGTCGTCCGCCAGTCGATCGACCGGACAAACCCCTACCAGCAGGCCGGAGAGCGTTACCGCGGTATCGAGCAGTGGGAACGCGATGACCTGATCCTGAACCTGGTCACGGCCCTCCAGGAATGCCGTCGGGACATTCAGGAGCGCATGCTCTCGCACTTCACCCAGTGCGACCCCGACTACGGCAGACGGATTGCCGAGGGTTTGGGAGGCGCTCCGTGCAGCTCGCAGCCAGAGAGGTCCACCCCGGGGCCGAAGATGCTGAAGGGCAAGGTGCGGCAGGCCTTGCCGTAACCGATCCCGAAGGGTCACGTCGCGCAGGTGGGAGGCTCCAACGGAGCCTCCCTCCTGCTGTCATGGGGCCCGTGCTCCGCTTCGGCCGCAGCGCGGGTCGCCCCGGGGGCGCGGGAGCCCAGCCTTCACGTGCGTGCGTGCGGTGCCTGGCCCGGCGCATCCGGCGAGACCCAGCGCCGGACCAACGCCTCCATGTCCTCCAGCACGAACGGCTTGTCGATGAAGGCGTCGGCGCCGGCCCCGTCGACTGCCCATGGCCCGGCCGAGCTCATCAGGATCACCGGAATTCCCTTCGTGTTCCCGCGGGCCCTCAACTGTCGGCACAGCTCCACACCGCCCATCACCGGCATCATCTCTT
>JACQUR010000380.1 GCA_016210245.1 Chloroflexota bacterium | reverse complement strand
GGATGAGCGGACCCCGGGTCCGCTCATCCTGAGCCGGTCGAAGGACCTCACGGTCGCGGCTCGGATACCACCCCACGAATCAGGAGTCACACAGCACTGGGTATGCAGAGGCGTGTTTTGTTGCCATCCGCCCCGGAGACACGGAGACCGGGAGTTTCCAGATGACAGGTCAAGAGAGCCTCGGTGAACTCCGTGTCTCCGTGGTGCTGAAACAGGCTCCAAGCTGAGAGGGACAGGAGACATGCGCGAGCTGCCTGCGCAGGCTCAGGTGGTTGTCCTGGCGACCAGTCTGCTCGGCTTCGCCCTGTGGATGGGCCTCCTGCCCTCGCTGGAGCCAGCCCGGCCGGACACGGCCCTGGTCACCCTGCTGCTGTTCCTGGCCGCCCTGCTGACCGAGTTCCTCATCGTGCCCCTGCGCCGAGGCGGCGTGGTTTCCGTCTCGACCATCGCTCACGTAGCCGCTATCCTGCTGCTCCCGCTGCCCACCGCCACTACCCTGGCCGGCGCGGCGGTGTTGATCCAGCAGTTGGCCGCCCGCCGTCCCTGGTACAAGGCCACCTTCAACACCGGCTCGGCGGTCGTGACGGTAGCGGCGGCGGCTCTGGCCATCCGCGTGCTGGGCAATCCGCTCGAGTTGGCCCAGCCGGCGCCTCTGCTGAGCCTGGCCAGCCTGCTCATCGTGGTGCTCACCTACCACCTGGTGACCAGCAGCCTGCTGACGCTGCTCCTCTCTCAGGCGACCCGCCGCTCGTACCGCTACATCCTCCGCGGCAACATGCTCTCGGTGGTGCCGGAGCTCTCGACGGCTGTGGTCGGTGGGCTGGTCGCCTTCGTCTGGCACTACGCGCCCCTGTGGGTGGTGACGACGCTTTGCCCGGCGGTGATCGCGTACCTGGTGTTCAAGTACATCCACCGGGTGGTGACGGAGACCGACTCGGCCGTGGAGACGATGGCCCAGATCGTGGACGAGCGCGACCACTACACCTACGAGCACTCTTCGCACGTGGCTGAGTACGCTGTCCTGCTGGCCGAGGCCATGCGCCTGGACCCGGAAGAGGTGGAGATCATCACCTCGGCGGCGCGGGTCCACGACCTGGGAAAGATCGGCGTGGGCAACAGCTCGCTGTACAAGACCGGCGAGCTGGACGAGGCCGAGCGAGCCGAGCTGCAGGCCCATCCGGTGATCGGCGCCCGCATCCTGGGGCACTTCCAGGGCTACCGCAGGGGGGTGAAGTATGTGCTGCACCACCACGAGCGCTGGGATGGGCGCGGCTACCCGGACGGGTTGAAGGGCGAGGAGATCCCACTGGGAGCGCGGATCATCGCCGTCGCCGACGCCTTCGACGCCATGACCACCGATCGCCCGTACCGCCGGGCGCTGCCCCTGGACGAGGCCTTCGATCGCATCCGGGCCGGGATCGGCCTCCAGTTCGATCCGATGGTGGCCGGCCACTTCCTGGTGCTGGCGCCGGAGTTCCGGCAGCGGGTGGAATCGCGCCCGGTCCCCCTCCGAGCCTGGGGGGCGGGACGCGAGGAGCTTGCTACTGCTGGGGACAAGCTGATGGGTGCGGCGGCGGGCGCTCTTGCGGCGGAGCGAGCTCGCCTCGAGGAGGCTCCCGCGGCCGGGCTGAAGCTGATGGGCGCCCGCCTGCAGCCGGCTCCGCGTCGCGACCGCCTGGTCCGTCCGGACCAGGGCCCGGACCGTGGGCGAGCACGGCCGCCGCGCGTACGAGCGCTCGACGCCCACGGCCCGATCCGCCGTGCCGCTGGCCGAGGCCATGCGCCTCGCCCCGGAGGCAGAGGCACCGAGGGCTAGCCGGAGCGATCGAGCGTGGCCGCCGAGGCGACGGCGCGCGAGGCGATCGTCGACCAACGCTAGCGGGAGGCGGCGGCATGTTCATGCTCTACGCGGTGCCGCTGGGCGTGGCCACCGGTCTCGCGCTCGGGGGGCAGCTCCGGAGACTGGCCAGCGCGCGCCTGCGCCTGGCTCCGCTGTTCGTGTTGGCGCTGCTGGTCCAGGTCGGGCTCTTCTCCACGCCGCTGGGCGCCACCGAGTGGGCGTACCTGGTCGGCCCGCTGGTGTACGTGTGTACCCTGGTGCTGATCCTGGCCGCGCTGCTGGCCAACCTCCGCTGCCGGGGCGCCTGGCTGGTGGCGCTGGGCGCGGGCGCAAACCTGGTGGTGATCGCCGCCAACGGGGGCAAGATGCCCGTGCTGGTCGAGGCGGTGCGCCAGCTCAAGGGTGAGGCCGCTCTCCAGGCGCTGGCCGCCCCAGGACCGCTCACCAATGTCGCGCTCATGAGCGAGCGCACCTGGTTGCCGTTTCTGGGCGACCTCTTCGCGCTTCCCCGCTTCGTGCCCAACGCCAACGTGTTCAGCGTGGGCGATATCCTGGCAGCGCTGGGTCTCGTGCTCTGGATCACGGAGTTGATGCGCGCCGAGCCATCGGATTCAGAGTGACCGAGTGACCTGGGTCGATTGACAAGCGGCGTGCTATCAGAAATACTTGCTGTAGAGACTGCGCTGGCACTTCGTGGCGGGTTGCAAGGCTCCTGATCCCGGTTTGTGCCCGGCTGCTCCGCCGTCGGATCCTTCTGCGGAGGCCAAGAGGAGAGCGTCGGTGGGCCTTTGCCTGGTGGTCTACGAACAGCCTGCCTCCATCAGCGGCCTGGCGAGCGCCCTGGCGAGAGCCGGCCACGTGGTGTTGCGGGCGCAGAGTGGGCGAACGGCGCTGGGGCTGCTGCAGTCCGAGCCCTGCTCCGTCGTTATCCTGGCCTATCTGCCCGTTGGGGCCGCGCTCGAGGCCTGCCGGCTCGTTCGCTCCGCGGGCGGAAGCGTGCCGCTGGTGGCGTTGGGCGTGGGACAGGACGAGCGTTTGGGCAGCGCCCTCTTGCAGGCAGGAGTGGACGTGTACCTGCCGGGGCCGGCCAGCCCCTCACTGGTGATCGCGGCGGTGGAGGCGTTGCTCCGACGGATCGAGAGCACCCCGGGCGCGGTCGACTGGCCGGAGCGAGTGGTGATCCATGACCTGGAGCTCGACCTGGCGCGCGGCGTCACGCAGCGACAGGGCCAGACGATCGAGCTGACGCCCTCGGAGTTCCGCATCCTGCGCCACCTGGCGCTCAACGCTGGGCGGGTGATCTCCAGCGAGCGCCTGGCGCGGGAAGCGCTGGGCCATACCACCGACCGCAGGGACGCCAGCGACCTGCTCAAGGTCCACGTCCGCCACCTGCGGGAGAAGATCGAGGCGGACCCGAGCAAGCCGGTCTACCTGGTGAACGTGCGCGGCCTGGGCTACATGCTGGAGCGCCGCCGCACGGGCGCCCGTCGCGCGCGCTTGCTGCCGGCGGAGCCGGTGGCGTCAGGAATGATGAATGAGGAATGATGAATCTCAGGGAAGGGGGAGAGGGAAAGGGACTGGAGCCGCTTCAACTTGACAGTCTTGCCCCGATTCGCCGCTCACGCATTAGCCGGCGATCTCCCTGCGAACGAATTCTATCGTCGATTGGGCTTCAGGCTCGACTCTCAGGAATCTGGCAAGCGTCGCCCCCTGAACGTCTGGATTGCCTCACTGCCGCACCACCTCGAAGCGTAGCCACCGGCTCGTCTGCACACTTCTCAGTCGTCGATCCGAGAGCGGGGATACTGAAAGGCAAGTTGCGAGCATGCGGGCCGGTTACCTCGCGAAGAGCCGCTCGAGCGTGGGGCGGTGCTCGGTGACCAACGCCAGCAATCGCGCATACCGATCGCGCTGCTGGCTCAAGAGCAGCCCGGCGCGAGCCCAGGCGTGCAAACGCTGGAGGTGGCTGTCACGGATAGCCCATTCGTGCCGGAAGGTGAATTGGCTGAGCTCATCCCACTCGACATACTCC
>JACQUR010000411.1 GCA_016210245.1 Chloroflexota bacterium | reverse complement strand
GCGGGCAGACCGGGCCGTCTGCCCCTACGACCTCCACGCACCAGAACTGGGCAGACCCGCGCCGGGGAACTGCTTGACATAGCAGGGCGCTGGAGTATACTGGCTCTAACTGAAGAGCAGCCCCGGGAGAACCCCGGATGAGATGTTGGTGGAGGGACTCGTCGCGTCCGAGTTCGCGGGCTCCGCGGCGCGGAGCGTCCATCCAGGTGGGTCCGCGGCATTCATCACCGTACACAGCCTGAAGGGAGGTGCGGTCAATGGCAAGGCTGCGCGTGCTCTCTGCGAGAGGGGACACTACTGTCGAGTGGGACCGGGCGCGGGTCGAGGCTGGGGATCCGGAGGCGGTCGCGGCGGTGCGCGAGGCGGAGCGCATCTTCGAGGAGCAGCGCCAGAGGGGCGCTACCGCCTTCAAGGTGGAGCCGGGTCAGCCTGCGCGCAAGCTGACCCGCTTCGATCCGGAGGCTGAACAGATCCTCGTCGTGCCCAGGGTGGCCGGCGGTTGACCCCGTGGTCCTGACGGTCATCGCGCTCGAGCTGCTCTTCGTCCTGCTGATCGTCTGTCTGCTGTGCCGAGCCCCCTACGGGGTCCTGGGCCAGCAACCGATGGGCAGCGCGCGCCGGACTGAGTGGCGGCAGGCCCAGGAACGAGCCGAGCTTCTGCTGCAGGAGGTCCTCGCGGAGGACGAGTACCGGCAGCTCAACCGACGCGGCTACCTGGAGGTTGCCAGCCCCTCGCGTTCGCGGCGCACCTACCGCGTGCCTCGCCACCAGGGACAGGTCAAGGTCTTTGAGGACGGGGTGCCCGTCATGGCGCTGTGCGTCCAGCCGGTCGAGTCGATCCCCGACGGCGACGTGGTGCTGATGCACAAGCTCATGATCGAGGGCAACGAAGACGAGTACCTGCGTATCGCCAACCGCTTCGAGCCAACCCTCTACGGCTTCATCGCCATCCGGCCGCGCGGCCGAGCCTGGCCCAACTAGACCCACCTAACCCCCCGGCCCCCTTCCCTGCCAGGGAAGGGGGAGCCGACCCCCCCGGCCCTGGCAGGGATGGGGGCGGGGGGGTTAGGTCCGGTCCCCCCGCCACGCTCTGCTATGCTACCATCATGCCCAGCCAAGCCTTGGGTCCTGGGACGTGTTCAAGCTTCTCCGCAGTATCCGTCGTGACATCCATGCCGCCCTCGAGCGCGATCCAGCCGCCAGGAGCGCCTGGGAAGTCGTCCTCGCCTATCCTGGCTTCCACGCGCGCCAGGTCCATCGGCTCGCCCACACGCTGCACAACTGGGGCCTGCCCGTTCCGGCGCGGGTCATCTCCCACCTGGGGCGCGCGCTTACTGGCATCGAGATCCATCCCGCGGCCAGGATTGGCGATGGGCTGTTCATCGACCACGGCATGGGCGTGGTGATCGGGGAGACGGCCGAACTGGGCGACGACGTGACCCTCTACCAGGGAGTGACCCTGGGCGGCACGAGCCGGCGTCGGGAGAAGCGCCACCCCACCCTGCGCGATGGGGTGGTGGTCGGCGCGCACGCCCAGCTCATCGGCGCGATCGAGGTGGGCGAGGGTGCCCAGGTCGGAGCCGGCTCGGTGGTCATTACCAACGTCCCAGCCTACTCCACGGTCGTCGGGGTGCCGGGCCATGCCGTGGCAGTGCGCTACCCGGAAGACGGAACTATCGCGCGGCTGCCGGATCCGGAGGCCGAACTGATCGAGGGGCTCCAGGCCCGGGTCCAGGAGCTCGAGGCGCGCCTGGCCCTGGTGGAGCAGCGCCTGGCTGGCGTCCGGGACCTCCCCTCGCTAGAAAGCGCTCAGCGTGCAGTCCGCACCGCCGGCTCCTGAACCAAGTCCACAGTCGACAGTCGACAGTTCACCGTCCGCTGGTGCCCTGTTGACAGTGAACGGTCGACGGTCGTCTCAGGAGAGTCCGCTCCGCGTCGGCATGCTCCACTACACCTGTCCGCCGGTGGTCGGGGGGGTGGAGCGGCTGATGGCCATCCACGCCCGCTTGCTGGCCGACCAGGGCCACCAGGTGCGCGTGCTGGCGGGCCGCGGCGGCCAGGCGCGGCGCGGGATCCCCACGACCCTGCTGCCCGAGCTGGACTCCAAGCACCCATCCGTGCTGGCGCTCAACCGCGCCCTGGAGCAGGGCGAGGTGTCGGAGGGCTTCGAGGCGCAGGTCGGCGCCCTCGAGCGCCGGTTGGCGGCGGCGCTCGAGCCACTCGACGTCTGCCTGGTCCACAACGCCTTCACCCTGCACTTCAATCTGCCGCTCACCGCCGCACTGCACCGCCTGGCCGGGTACACGCCGGCCAGGCTCATCGCCTGGTGCCACGACCTGGCCTGGGCAAACCCGCTCTACCTGCCGCAGATGCGCCCCTGCTACCCCTGGGTATTGCTCCGCACGGCCGCGCCCGGGGTGCAGTATGTGGCCGTGTCCGAGGACCGGCGTGCGGACCTGGCCAGGTTGGCCGGACTGGAGCCAGAGGCCGTCCGCGTGATCCCCGCGGGCATCGATCCCGTGCGCGCCTGGAAGCTGCGCCCGGCCACCTGGCAGTTGCTCGCGCAGCTCCACTTGCTGGAGGCGGACCCCTTTATCCTCCTACCGGCGCGGATCACACGGCGGAAGAACATCGAGCTCGCCATTCGCACCGTGGCCGCCCTGGCGCAGGACGGGCTGCGCCCCCGTCTGGTGGTCACCGGCCCGCCTGGCCCGCACAACGTCCGCTCGGGCGACTACGTCTCGGAGCTGCGCCGCGAGCGCAGCGCCCTCGGGCTGGAGCGCGAGGTGGTCTTCCTGTTCGAGACGCGCACCCCTGGCGGACAGCCCGTGCGGGTGAGCGACGCGATGATGGACGACCTGTACCTGGCGGCGGACCTGCTGCTGTTTCCGAGCAGCCAGGAGGGCTTTGGCATCCCCATGCTGGAAGCAGGAGTGGCTGGTCTGCCCGTCTTCGCCGCCAACATCCCGGCCCTGCGCGAGACCGCCGGCCCGCACGCCCGCTTCTTCGACCTGCAGGACAGCCCGGAGCGGATCGCCGCGGCCATCTCTCGCTTCGTGCGCTCCGACCCGGTCTACCGCCTGCGCAAAAAGGTGCTGAGCGAGTACACTTGGGAGCGGATCTACCGCTCCCAGATCGAACCAATCCTTCGAGTGCAGATTTGAGATTGCAGAGTGCAGATTGCCAGCCTGGGCGAGCAATCTGCACTCTGCAATCTCAAATCTGCAATCCCAGGTGAATCTGCAATCAAAACCATGATTGAGCCCCACGACTACAAGATCCTCGTCCCTCTGGCCGATCCGCGCGCGGGCACGGACCTCATCCAGGTCGCTGCGGCGTTGATGCCGGTGCAGCCGGGTGGCCGCAAGGGGCGGGTCGTCGCGCTCGGCGTCGTCGAGATCCCGGAGGAGCTGGGCTTCACCGAGGGCGCCATCCCGGCCCGCCTGCACCGCCAGGGGCTGGGTCGGCTGGTCAAGCTCTACCAGTCGCCGGACGTGGAGCTGCGGACCCTGGTGCGTGTCTCGCGCCACGTGTGGCAGGGCATCGTGGAGGCGGCCAGGGAGGAGCAGGCCGACCTCATCCTGTTCGGCTGGAAGGGCTGGACCGACTCATCGCACGCTATCTTCGGCGCGACGATCGACGAGGTGGTCAGGAAGGCCCCGTGCGACATCGCCATCGCCAAGCAGGTCAGCCTGGGGCAGCGGGGCGGAGTCCTGCTCCCGGTGCGCGGCGGCCCCCACGCGGTGCTGGCCCTGCAGTTGGCCACGGGCCTGGCCGAGCGGCTGGACTGCCACGTGACCGCGATGCACATCCAGCGCCCCGCCTGCTCGGCCGAGGCGTGGGCCAGGGATCGCGAGGAGTTCGATGCCATCCTGTCTACGGCGCTGCGCCCGGAGCGGGTGCGGCCGCTCGAGGTCGCCGCGGACGAGGTCGAGGCGGCTATCCTGGCCCAGGCGGCGTCCCACGGGGTGGTGGTCATGGGCGCCGCGGCGGGCACCCCCGACACCCCGCTGCTCTTCGGCCCCATCGCCGAGGCGGTGGCGCAGAAACTCGATCGGGTGGTGGTGGTCAAGACCAGGATCCCCGGTGACATGGGCCACCAGGAGTGGGAGAAACTGGTCCTCCCGTTCCAGCCGGGCGCTCCGCGCCATCTTTCCATCTCCACCGTGGTGGACAAGTGGTTCGCCGAGAACACGTTCGACAGCCAGGAGTTCGAGCACATCGACGAGCTGGTCCGCCTCAAGCAGCGCCAGGGGCTGACCGTGAGCCTCGCCCTGCCGGCGCTGAACGAGGAGGAGACCGTCGGCCAGGTCATCCGCGTGCTCAAGACCGAGTTGGTGGAGCGCTATCCACTCGTCGACGAGCTGGTGCTCATCGACTCGGATTCAACCGATCGGACGCGGGAGATCGCCAGCGCGCTCGATATCCCGGTACACATCCATCAGCAGGTGCTGCCCGAGTACCGCAGTTACGCCGGCAAGGGCGAGGCGCTGTGGAAGAGTCTGTACGTCACGCGGGGCGACATCGTGGTCTGGGTCGACACCGATATCCGGAACATGCACCCGCGCTTTGTGTACGGACTGCTGGGCCCCCTGTTCAAGGAGCCGCGGATCAAGTACGTCAAGGGTTTCTACAAGCGCCCGATTCGCCTCGGCGGTACGCTTCGGGCGACGGGGGGCGGGCGGGTGACCGAGCTCACTGCTCGGCCGCTGCTGAACCTCTTCTTCCCCGAGCTCTCGGGCATCATCCAGCCCCTGTCGGGCGAATACGCCGGGCGGCGCGAGGTGCTGGAACGACTGCCCTTCTTCACCGGCTACGGGGTGGAGGTGGGGCTGCTGGTGGACATGCTGGAGCACTTTGGCCTGTCGGCCATCGGCCAGGTGGACCTCAAGCGGCGCGTCCACCGCAACCAGAGCCTGGTCTCGCTGAGCAAGATGGCGTTCACCATCACCCTGGTGGCCATGCGGCGGCTGGAGCAGCGCCACCGGTTGCAACTGCTGCAAGAGGTCAATACCAGCATGAAGCTCATCCAGCACGGGCAGCGGCACTTCCACGTGGAAGTGAAGGAGCTCGAGGACGTAGAGCGGCCACCGATCATCACCCTGCCGGAATATCGAAGCCGATTGCAGAGTGCAGATTTGAGAGTGCAGATTTGAGAGTGCAGCTCTCAATTCTGCACTCTCAAATCTCAAATCTCAAATCTGCACTCTCCTTCAGTCGAACCGGTACAGGTTGTAGCGGTCCATGAGGCCGATCAGCTTGGCCGAGTAGGCCGGATCGGTCGCGTAGCCGGCGTCCTGGATCGCCTGGGCGAAGCGACGGGGGTTGTCTTTGACGGCCATGGCCCGCTGGTAGCGTGCGTTCTCGACGAAGAAGCGGCCGTGGTCCACCAGGGAGTCCGCGACCGAGGCATAGGCACGGAAGGGCTCCCGCTGCACCACGTTGCCGCCGCTCACCTCCCAGGTGTCCATCCACACCGTCCCGGCCGAGCCCGGCTTCTCGCGCGCCTTGATGCCGAAGAGGTTGTTGGCCTCTCTGGCCAGGTGACTCTGGCCCCAGGAGCTCTCGAGGATGGCCTGGGCGATGGTGACTGAAGCGGGAACGCCGGTCGCGCGCTGGGAGGCCTGGGCGCCGGGAGCGATGGACGCGATGAACGCCTCCTCCGGCGAGCGTGGCTGGGGCGTCGCCGTGGCCCGGGGCGAGGCGACCGCCGCGGCGAGGGGCTGGCTCTCCGCCTGCGGCGAAGGGGTTGCGCCAGGCACGCTCGCCCCCGGTGCAGGCGGCGGGAGCGTGGAGACCGCGGTGGGAGCGAGGCTGGGCAGCGGCGTTGGAGAGGACCTCGGCACGGGCGTTGGGGAAGGGCTGGGCAGCAACGTTGGCGAGGCCCGGGGAACAGTCGTTGCGGTGGCTTTCGGAGCGGGCGTTGCAACCGGTTTCGGCACCACTCCATTCGGAACGACGAGCGGCTGGCCCAACTGCAAGGCGAACGGGGGGGACAGCTTGTTGGTGTCGATGATCGCCGGGACGTCCGCATGATAGAGCGAGGCGATGCCGCGGATCGTGTCGGCCGGGCGCACCCGGTGGATCAGGCCTGACGCCGGTGGGACCAGCAGCCGCTGTCCAACCTTCAGCACGTCCGGCAAGGGAAGGTCGTTGCTCCACACCAGCACCTCGGTCGGCACCCCGAAGCGCTGGGCGATCGCGCGCAAGGTATCGCCCTCGCGGACCACGTATTCCGCGATCCCCCGCGGCAGGCCGGCGTCCCTCTCCTGTGGCTGGTCGGCCACCTGGACGAGCGCCTGGGCAGACGGGGGCACCTCGCCCGGGGGCACCGGCGGGGGCGACAGACTCGCCTGCGTGTCGGGCTCGGGCGGCGCTGGCGCCGCGGCGAGCTGCGCACCTGGACGGGCGTGAAACAGGCCCAGCAGGGCTACCACCAGCGCGACCAGGTGAATGCTCCAGCGGAGCAGGGCGAGGGCCGGCGCTGTTGCCCAACGACTCTGGCGCACCGCCAGCGGCCTGTTGTGGATCCTGCTCGAGGAGGGGCGCTGGGACCGAGACGTTTCAGAAGAGTGCGGGGGTGCTGGAGCGAATCCAATCACCAGTGGGTGTCCTCCACGCTGGGATGGCTTCGAGTGCGGCAGCCATGATACCAGCCGAAACGAACCTGTCAAGAGGCGAGTGAGTTGTTTCACATGGTCGTTTTTCCCGGCTCGCCTCTCGAACATTCGGTGCCCGCTGAGAGGCCGGGCGCCCTCGCCCGATCCTGGTAGGAGGCGACGGCCCTGTCGCCCGGTCCGTACGGGCGGACGGTCCTGTCCGCTCGCCGCCCCGGCCCTGTCCGCTCGCCGCCCCGGCCCTGTCCGCCCGCCGCCCCGGCCCTGTCCGCCCGCCGCCCCGGCCCTGTCCGCCCGCCGCCCCGGCCCGTAGGGGCGGACGGCCCTGTCCGCCCGCCGCCCAGAGGGCGGCAAAG
>JACQUR010000369.1 GCA_016210245.1 Chloroflexota bacterium | reverse complement strand
GTCGTGGCCGGTCTCCACGAAGGCCAGCCGACCCGCACCACTGCCCGCCCAACGGGCAAGCGCATCCTGGGCGCCTTTGCCCGCGCCCAGATTACGCTGACACGCGTGCAGATGGGCGCGGCCGTCACCTGGTATCTGACACCGCTCAGTCCACTCCACGAACAGTTCCTCCGGTATCTCCGGCTGCCGGTTTCGGCTTACACCACACTCGCCCTGAATTCGTCATAGGTCGCATGGGTTTACCCGAAACTTGAGCCCTCACTTCACTATCGTATCCGGTCCCCTAGCGTGAGCTGCTCGCGGCATTGAGGAGCAAAACGCGGCACCGTTGGTCACTTCGCGGCAGCCTTAGGCGGCCTGCCTCGCCTCCTGATGCCCGGTAGCGCCAGCGAGGCGAGCACGGACTTCTTCGGCTTGATTGCTCCGAGCATCTCCTCGGCCAGGCCGAAGTAGTAGTCGGTCATCGCGTAGGACTTGTGGCCAGCCCATCTCTTCACGACCGAGGGGCTCTCGCCATCCAGCGCTTTCCGCGTGATCCAGTCGTGGCGGAAGAGGTGAGCATGGATGCGGTACCCCACCTTCTTGCTGGCCCGCTCTAGGATGAGGCCGACACCATGCGGACTGAGCGATCTTCCATCGGGTGTGAGGAAGAGCCCGTCCGACCGGACCGAGCGGGCTTCCCGCCGGCGGTGGTTCTGGTCGCCGTGGAGCCGGGGACGGGCAACCTGCGCGAAATAGCGCTCGCGCCACTTCAGATGGTTGCGCACCAGGGCGACCGCCTCATCGGTCAGCGGCACGTACCGCCACTCCTCGGTCTTGTCGGAGTAGACCTTGAGCACCTGGGCGTCGAGGTCTACGTTCTTGTGCAGGAGGTTGGCCACCTCTTCCCGCCGCAGGCCGGTGTCCGAGAGGATGGCCAGGATGGCGAGGTTGCGGGAGCCAAGGTAGGTGTCCTGCGGGAAGAGCTCGAAGAGCTTGGCCCGCACCTGGTCGGGGATCAGGTCAAAGTGGGGCTTGGTGGATTGGGGGGCTCTCAGGTCCTTCAGGGCGTTGCCGTCGGTCCAGCCTTTGTCGGCCATCCAGCGGGCAAAGGCCTTGATCGCCCGCAGGCGGTTCGAGATCGTATTCTCTGAGGCCCCGCTCTGACGCAGAGGTGCGCCCGGAAGAGGTTGACCGCGTGCTCGCTGAAGTCAGCCACGCGGGTGAGGCCGTGCGGCTCCAGGAACGTCCAGAGCTGCATCAGCGAGTCCCGATACCACTCGTGGGTCTTCGGCGCCCGCTCGGCCGCCTTCTTGGCCAGAAACTCGGGGATGGGGCCCTTCGTCTGAACGGAGCGCGCCCCGACCATGTGCTCCAGTAAGGGCTCGTCGGAATGGTCCAAGTCCTGCCACCGCGCCTGCTTCTTACCCGCCATGGTCGCCCCTCCAGACCGTGAACGTCATTGTCTGAAGGGCAAAGCCGGCTGCGATAGGCAGGGACTCGCGGGAGGATTTTTCTGGAAGGGCAAGCCTGATTTCTGGCGTCTAGACGCCAGAGATCAGGGCTGGGAGCGGGAGACGGGATTCGAACCCGCGACAACCTGCTTGGAAGGCAGGCACGCTGCCACTGCGTCACTCCCGCCGGGCAGGGTAACAATCTTGAACTGGTCGTGCCCTCCGCCGATCTGCAGCCGTGGTCGGAGGGCAGGCACCCGGTTTGCGCACCTTGTGGTATTGTAGGTGAGGGAGAGGTCCCTCTGCAACGGCAGGTCTAGCCAGTAACCAACTCCACTGCTCGCCGCCAGTGGGTACGGGAGAAGTCCCGCATCCGGGCCTGGACGTCCTCCACGCCCGCATCCTCGCCTGCCGCGCCTGCCACGAGGCGGGCTACCTGGAGCGCGCCAACCCCATCAGCCGCGGCGGCCGGATCGGGGACCGCGTCATGATCGTCGGCCAGGCGCCCGGGCCGGTGACCGACCGCAAGGGCTACCACTTCGCCGGCCCGGCCGGGAAGGGCATTGAAACCTTGCTGGGGCGGGCCGGCTTCCCGCCCGGCTTCTTCCGCCAGCGCTGCTACCTCACCTCGCTCACCCGCTGCTTCCCCGGCAAGGCTCCTGGCGGCCACGGCGACCGTCGCCCCTCGCCCCCCGAACTGCGCCTGTGTCGCCCTTTCCTGGACGAAGAGCTGGCCCTGCTCGACCCACCGCTGGTGCTGCTGATCGGCCAGATGGCGATCGCGGCGTTCCTCGGCAAGCATCGCCTGGAGGAGGTGGTCGGCAACGTCTTCGAGCGCGACGCCCGCTTCTACGTCCCGCTGCCCCACTTCTCCGGCGTCAGCCGCTGGCTCAACGACCCCGCCCACCGCGCCCTGGTGGACCGGGCGATCGAGCGGCTGTCGGGGCTTGGGGATCGGCTCAGGCTGACCTAGCGTGGCACCTGCACGACCTGCTGCCGAAGGGCGATGTGCCCACTATGCATTGCGCTTCCGCGGAGAAAGGTTAGCGTAGGGGAACGGGCGGAGGCAGTTGACAGTCGACACCGAAAGTTGGAGGTTGGAGGTTGAAGGTTGGATGTGCCATCCAACCTTCAACCTCCAACCTCCAACCGTATTGCCTCCAACCCTCTGGGAGTATCGCCATGCCACACCAGAACTACATCGACGGCCAGTGGGTGGCCGCGAAGAGCGGCCAGACCTTTGAGAGCCTCAATCCGGCTACGGGCGAGGTGCTCGGGACGGTGCCGAAGTCCGGGCTGCAGGACGTGGACGCCGCAGTGGAGGCGGCGGCCCGCGCGTTCCCGAAGTGGCGCGCCGTGCCTGCCCCGCGCCGAGCCGAGATCCTGTTCCGCGCGGGCGAGCTGCTGGTCCGCCGCAAGGAGGACTTCGCCCGCATGGTCACCAGGGAGATGGGCAAGGTCATCGTCGAGGGGCGGGGCGACGTCCAGGAGGCGATCGATACCACCTACTACTACGCGGGCGAGGGCCGGCGCATGTTCGGCTTCACCACGCCCTCCGAGCTGCCGAACAAGGCAGCGCTCACCTTCCGCGACCCCATCGGCGTGGTGGCCGCCATCACGCCCTGGAACTTCCCCACCGCCATTCCCTCCTGGAAGCTCATGCCCGCCCTGGTGGCGGGCAACACCGTGGTCTTCAAGCCCGCCAGCGACACCCCCATCCTGGGCGCCATGCTGGTCGAGCTGCTGGAGGAGGCCGGCCTGCCGCCGGGGGTGCTCAACCTGGTGCTGGGCCCCGGCGGGGTGGTGGGCGAGGCGCTGGTCAAACACCCCGGGGTGAGCCTGGTATCCTTCACCGGGTCCACCGCCTCCGGGACCGAGGTAGCGGTGGAGGCGGCGCGCCAGGTGAAGCGGGTCGCGCTGGAGATGGGCGGCAAGAACGCGATCATCGTGCTGGACGACGCCGACCTGGACCTGGCGGTCGAGGGCATCCTGTGGAGCGCCTTCGGCACCACCGGCCAGCGCTGCACCGCTGCCAGCCGGGTGATCGCCCACCAGGCCGTCCGCCAGCAACTCCTGGACCGCCTGGCCCCGCGCGCGGCCCAGTTGAAGCTTGGCAACGGGCTGGACGAGACGGTGAACGTCGGCCCGATCATCAACGCCGCTCAGCTCCAGAAGGTCCACGGCTACACCGAGGTCGGCCAGCGCGAGGGCGCCGTGCTCCTGCTGGGGGGCGAGCGGGCCACCGAGGGGGAGCTGTCGCGCGGCTTCTTCTATCGCCCCACCATCTTCGACCAGGTTCGTCCCACCATGCGCCTCGCCCAGGAGGAGATCTTCGGCCCAACCCTGTCGATCATCCCGGTCCGCTCCCTCGAGCAGGCGATCGAGGTCAACAACGGGGTGCCGTACGGGCTCACCACCTCCATCTATACCGCCGACGTGAACCGGGCCTTCCAGGCCATGCGCGACCTGACCACCGGCCTGGTCTACCTCAACGCCGGCACGATTGGCGCCGAGTCGCACCTCCCCTTCGGCGGCACCCGTAAGACCGGCAACGGCCACCGCGAGGGCGGCTGGACCGCGCTGGACATCTTCACCGAGTGGAAGACGGTTTTCGTGGACTACTCGGGCCGCCTCCAGCGGGCGCAGATCGACCTCGTGCCGCAGACGGGTGAGAATCCGTAGCCACGGGCTGGGTGGCCAGGGCAGGGGCACGGTGTGCTGCGCCCCTGCCCTGGCCACCCAGCCCCTTGGGCGAGCCGCTCTAACCCGGCACCAGCCCCTCGCCGTGGAAGAGGTGGCGCGCCTCCTCGAGGGTGATATCGGGCGGCGGCAGCATCACGTCCGACTCCACCAGTTCGTCGATACCAACCGGCTCCCCGTGGTCGCGCACGAAGCCGAGCATCTGCTGGAACAGTTGGTTGAAGCTCTCCTGGTCGCCTGCGGCTACCCGCTGGACGATCTGGTTGTCCAGCTCGTTCAGCCGGTCGAGGTGGGCGCCCGCCAGGCGAAACTGGCCCTCCGTCGAGATGCGCACGATCATCGCCCGTCCCCCAACGCCTTCGGTTGTCCTGGCCCCTGCAGTTGGCGCTTCATCGCCTCCAGCTCGGCGTCGACGTTCTGCTTGAGCGCGGTATGCTGCAGCTCTTGCTCGATCACGTCGGTCCGCCCGGTGAAGTCCTCCAGCGAGCCCTCGGCCACCAGCTCGTCGATCGCCGCGGCGCGCGCCTGCAGGTGCTCGGTCTTCTCTTCGGCCCGCTGCACGGCCATAGTGACGTCGGCGAACTCCTCGGACAGGCCGGTGACCGCCTCGCCGATCCGCACCTGGGCCTCGGCGGCCGAGTAGCGCGCCTTGACCACCTCCTTGTGGGTGCGGAACGACTCGACCTTGGCAGCCAGGCGCGACTCGGCCTGGGTCAGCCGCTGGTGCTCCTGCTCCAGGCCGGCGATCTGCGTCTCCAGGTCCTGCAACTGGCCCAGCGCCACCTGCTTGCGCTCCAGGGCGACCCGGGTCAGGTCCTCCCGCCCGGCCGCCAGGGCGCGGCGCGCCTGCTCCTCGAGCTTGGCGACGTTCTCGCGCTGCTTGCCCGCCTGCAGCTCGAGGCGGCGGCGCGAGGTGACTACCTCCACGATCCCCCGCTTGACCTGCTGGAGCAGCTCCAGTTGCTTCTCGTACGAGTAGTCGAGCATCTGGTGTGGGTCCTCCACGTGGCCGAGCAACTCGCTCACTTTGGCCTTGATCACTGTTGCCATGCGTGACAGTAGTCCCATTGCACCTCCCCCTTCCTTCAGACGGTCCCGCGCTGGCGAGACCTACCTCCCCATTATACGAGGGAATCCCGCGCCGGGTTGCAGGCTGCCGGTCGTGGTCGAGCCCAGCCGCGGAACAGGGCGCGGCTTCGGGAACAGGTGCCGGGCACCACGACGCAGGAGCCAGCGCGGATCCTCGTCCTTCGGGGGGAACCCGCTGACGGTCGAGACGACAGCCCGTCGTGCGGGGGCAGCCACAGGGGGCTGCCCCTACGGAGGTTCCGTGTAGGGGCAGCCCCCTGTGGCTGCC
>JACQUR010000374.1 GCA_016210245.1 Chloroflexota bacterium | reverse complement strand
GGATCAGGGTGCCGCCCAGGGCGATCTGGCAGTCCAGGTACTCCCCCAGGAACATCAGGCTCTCCACCCGCCCCTCCAGCAGGTTGCGGGCGCTGGTGGGGCCGCGGTGAACGATCACGTTCTCCGGACGCACCACCACCACCACCACCGCCTCCGCTCCGACCCGCCCACCGTCAGCGCAGACGCAGTCCAGCTCGCCGACCGGGGAGGCGAAGCGGGCGAAGCCGCGCTCGTCGGGCGGGCGCACCAGCTTGCCGGGCAGCATGTTGGTCGAGCCGATGAACTGGGCCACGAACGGGGTACGCGGCTTCTGGTAGAGGTCGTGGGGCGCGCCCTCCTGCACGATCTTGCCCTGGTTCATCACCGCGATGACGTTGGACATGGACAGCGCCTCGATCTGGTCGTGGGTCACGTACAGGGTGGTGATCTGCAGCCGACGCTGCAGGTCGCGCAGCTCGGCGCGCATGTGCTCGCGCAGCTTGGCGTCCAGGTTGCTCAGCGGCTCGTCCAGGAGCAGCACTTTGGGCTCGCGCACCAGCGCCCTGGCGAGCGCCAGCCGCTGCTGCTGGCCGCCGGAGAGCTGGGTGGCCATCCGCCCTTCCAGGCCAGCCAGTTGCACCAGCGCCAGCGCCTCGCCCACCTTGCGGCGGAGCTCGTCGCTCGAGAACCGCTGCTTGCTCACGCGCAGCGGGAAGGCGACGTTCTCGAACACGGTCATGTGGGGCCAGATGGCGTAGCTCTGGAAAACCATGCCGATGGGGCGGCGATAGGGCGGCACGAAGGTGCGCTTGCTGGAGGAGTAGACCGCCTCGCCGGCCACCATGATGTCGCCGGCGTCGGGTCGCTCCAGGCCAGCGATGCAGCGCAGCGTCGTGGTCTTACCACAGCCGGACGGGCCGAGCAGCGTGTAGAACTTGCCCTCCGGGACCTCGAAGCTGATCCGGTCCACCGCCCGGACGCGGTCGCGGCGGTCGGGAAAGGTCTTGACCAGGTTGCTGACGTTGACCATCGGTGCTCCCCTTCCTCCCTGATTCCAAAGCGTCCGCTGAGCTTGCGGGTGGCTGCGAAGAGGCTACCCCCTGCCGCCCTGCATCATACTCGGTCGCCCAGGCCTGTCAAGCGGGGGTCCATGCCATCCGTTGCCCGCCACACTCTGGTAGAATCGGTCCAGGGTTCTGTGACCGCTGATCTGATGACCTCCACACCCGCCGCCCTGAAGGGCGGGCCTCAGCCCGCCACGCCCGTAGGCCCGCCCTTCAGGTCGGCGGGGGGACCTGGCAATGGACGAGTCACAGACCACTGGCCGGGAGTACTCATCCCGGGTGGCACGGGCGGCTCGGTGGCACGGGCGGCTCGCCCGTGCAGGCTCGCGCCGCTGGCCGATGCGCACTCCGGGCGAGCCAGATGACCCTGCCAAGGAGGCAACATGGCTGCCCTGGACGTTGCGGTTGCGGCCCTCGAGCGCGCTCGGAGGCTGGGCGCGGCACAGGCCGAGGCCTTCGCCAACGACTTCCGCACCTCGACCATCGAGGTGCGCGAAGGTGAGGTGGAGACGCTGGTCAGCGCGGAGTCGCGCGGGGTGGCGCTGCGCGTCCTGCACGAGGGCGGAATGGGCTACGCCCACACCACCGACCTGTCGTCCGGGGGTCTGGCCGAGGTGGCCGAGCGAGCGCTGCGCCTGGCTCGGGAGGCGACGCCCGACCCGGCCCGCGTCCTGGCCGAGCCACGGATGCCCCCGCCCGAGCCGCTGGACATCTTCGATCCGCGGCTGGCTGAGGTTTCGCCCGAGCGCAAGATCGAACTGCTGCGTGAGGCCGAGCGTCGCTCGCGGGCCGCGGATGCGCGCGTGCGGGCGACCGACCTGGCGCGCTACGTCGACGGGATGGGTACGGTCGCCCTGGCCAACTCCAGGGGGGTGAGCGTGGCCTTCGAGCAGAGCACCGCCTACGCGGTGCTGGTGCTCGTGGCGGGGCAGGATGGCGAGCAGCAGCTCGGCCATGCGTACACCCTGGGCCACGGGTTCGACGCCCTCTCCAGCGAGCGCCTCGGGCGCGAGGCCGCGCGCCGCGCCGCGGCCTCGCTCGGGGGCAAGCCGCTGCCGACCGGGCGCGCCACCGTTGTGATGGAGCCGGAGGTTGCGGCCGAGCTGCTGTCCAGCGTGGCGCAAGCGCTCTCGGGGGAGGCAGTGCTCAAGGGCCGCTCCATGTTTCTGGGGCAGCAGGGCGCCCGGGTGGCGAGCGCCGAGGTGACCCTGGTGGACCAGGGCGACCTGCGGGGTGGGCTGGCCACCAGGCCGGTCGACGGCGAGGGTGTGCCGACCCAGCGCACGGTGCTGCTCGAGCAGGGCGTGCTGCGCGGCTACCTCCACAACCTCTACTCCGCGCGCAAGCTGGGGGTGTCGAGCACCGGCAACGCCCGCCGGGACTCCTTCCGCCACACTCCGGAGATCGGCCCGAGCAACCTGGCGCTCGAGCCCGGCGCGCTCGGCCCGGAGCAGCTCATCGCCCAGGTGGAGCGCGGCTTCTACGTCATCACCACGCGCAACGTCGGGGGCATCAACCCGATCAGCGGTGACTACTCGGTCGGCGCAGCCGGGCTGGCGATCGAGCAGGGGGCGCTGGCCGGCCCCGTGGCGCAGGTAACCATCGCCGCCAACATCCGCGAGATGCTCCAGCACCTCTCAGCCCGGGCGAACGACCTGCGCTGGATCCCCAGCGCGGGCGCAATCGGCTCCCCCACGCTCCGCATCGACGAGATGATGGTGGCCGGGGGGTAGTGGACTGTGACGCGTGAAGTGAGGGCTGCTGTCCGAGCTGCGACCGTGAGGAAGTGCAGCCCGCGCTCATCCTGAGCCGGTCGAAGGGCTGAGCCGGTCGATGGACTCGAGAGCCGATCCCCCTGGATGGCGCTCTCAACGAGCGCTACGGAGTAGGCCAGCCCCAGGCCCCACACATACTTCCGACTGCCATCCTCCAGCAGCAGCGGCAGCGTGGCGCTCACATCGTAGAGATAGCTGGTGGTGGTCACCCCGCTGGTCTTGCTGGCCCGCTTCCCGTCGCCATCATAGGCATAGCTGGTCGTCACCCCGGTCACCGTGGCGCTCTTGAGGCGGTTGGCCTGGTCGTACGCGAAGCTGTCCGTGTCTCTGGCTACCAGGTTGCCGTTGGCATCCACCGTGTAGGCCGTGCCGCCGGCCGACGTGATGGGGTCGGCCCGGTCATACGAGTAACTCGTGGCCCCCCAGGTCAGCCGGTTCCCTACGGGGTCGTAGCTGTACGTGTTGGTGCCGTCTCCCGTGAGCCGGTACAAGCTGTCGTACCTGTAGCTGGTCGTGCTCCCACCGCTGGTTCTCCCCGCCCGCTTGGCGCCGCCGAAAGCGTGGTTGGGGCCAGCATTCAAGGCGCGGAGGACTTATCTATCAACGCGGCCGCAGGTCGTCAGTTCGTTGGGTGCTGCCTCGTATGCTACGCGTTGGCGGGCTGTCGTTCACCAACCGAATGCCATATCTTTCAACCAGCGTCCATCTTCCTGACCGAAGCGACGGCGTCGTCACGGATCCATTTCACGCCCCATCCGCCGCGGTATTCAGCTGTCGCCTCCAGCCGTGAGATGAGTTGGTCGAGCTTCTCTGAGTACCTCTCCGGTAGCAGTTCTTGTATGGCCGATAGCTCGTCCAGTTGCCGGTAGACGAGCGCGATTTCGCCACTCACTGAGCCTTGCTCTAGGATAGGCTCCCACATGCGGGGGATGGCGAGCGTCCAAATGCCCGCATCTGCAGGCAAAACGCCGCGCGCTATGGAGTGCAGCAGACCGAGTCCAAGAAGAGAAAGGAAAAGCCGTAGGTCATCGTCGGGGATATCGAGTTGCATGCCGTCACCTCCATCGTTCCACAGTGTCTGAGAACCGCACCGGTGCCTTGGCAGTCCAGCTCGCGCCACTCCGTGTCGTGTCACTGGGTCGACCAATGGTCCCAAACAGCTTTGACGCCGAACGTCTGGCCGCTCTCGTGTTGGAAGTAGTGCAGAGAAACCCGCCTACCACCGGAGTACCCGTCCTCGTATACTTTCCTCCACCTTCCTGGCACCGCCTCCTGCAACTTCTGGAGTAGCTCTCGGTCCTGAATTACCACCTTCTTGATGGCACCGGGTGCGGCCCGGACGAAGTCCGGCAACCAACTCGGGTGATCTCTCTTGCCCTTGTAGATGCTTCCGGCTAGGCCTCCACCGTCCGTGTTGCCACTTCCATCATCGGGTGGTCCTGCCATTGGAACGACGCGGGGCAGATGCATTGTACCCCAGGGCGTTTCGACGGGATCAAGCACGATCGTCCCCAGGGGTGTCTCCAGGCACCCCGCGTTGATGATGTATCCCCCCAGCCCGACCACGCCTGGCCCCGCGCCCCGCTTGGCGCACTCGCTATCGGGCGCCCCCGAGTCCTCCCACACGACACCCTCACCCAGGCTGATGCCATCCGCCGGGTTGCCGGCCGCGAACCCGCTCGGGTCGGTCAGGTTGGCCGGGTCGTTGGCCGCGTACGCGTACCGATTCCAGCCGGAGATGCCCGGTCCCGACTTGGCTATCCAGTCCCGCTGCAAGAACCGCCCCATCTGGGGGTCATACACCCGCGCCCGCAGGTAGACGAACCCCGTCTCCGCGTCCCGTTGCTCCCCGGTGTACTCGAAGGGCTGATTGCGCGTCCCCTGGCTCTGGGTCTGCACTCCGAACTCGTCGCTCTGGTAGGTCTGCACCACCTGGGCATTACCATCCGTCAGCGCCCGCACCGAGCCCAGGCCGTCGGCGTGCTGCACCTCCACGCTGCCCAGGCTGTCCACCGCGTAGGCCAGCCCCTGGCCCCACACGTACTTGCGACTGCCGTCCTCCAGCAGGACGGGCAGCGTGGCGCTCACATCGTACAGGTAGCTGGTGGTGGTCACCCCGCTGGGCATGCTGGCCCGCTTGCCGTCGCCGTCGAACACGTAGCTGGTCGTCACCCCGGTCACGGTGGCGCTCTTGAGCCGGTTGCCCTGGTCGTACGCGAAGCTGTCCGTCCCCCGTGCAGTCAGGTTGCCGTTGGCATCCACTGTGTAGGCTGTCGCTCCGGCCGACTGGATCCGATCGGCCCGGTCATAGCTGTAGCTCGTGCCCGTCACTCGGGTCATGGTGAGCCGGTTGCCCACGGGATCGTAGTCGTACGTGGTCAGGCCCGTCGGGGCATTGACGCTGGCCAGGCGCGACAGCGTGTCATAGCCGTAGTCGATCGTGCCCAGCGGCAAGCTCTCGATCGGCAAGGGCGGCCCCAGCACCGGCAGCCGCTCCTCCACTCGGGTCCGATTGCCAATGCTGTCCAGGATGTAGGTGTGCTGGCTGATGGTGTTGGCTGATGGTGTTGGCCCCCTGCTGGTGCCATACCTGGGTTAGCCGCTGGGCGTGGTCGTAGCTGTAGACGGCCGCGGTGGTGTTGGGGTTGGTCGCCGTCTGCAGCTTGCCGTCCGGCCGGTACTGGTAGCTGGTGGTCCGACTGGCCCAGTCGCTCAGCGAGCTCAGCCGGCTGCCCTGGTCGAAGCTGTAGCTGACCGCCGTGCCGTCGGAGTACAGGACCTTGACCCGGTTCCCGTCCAGGTCGTACCGATAGCCCACCGTCTTCGGCCCGGGGCTGGTCACCGACCTGTCTGACACAACGTGTCTTCAACTGTGCTCAGCAGAGCATTCAGATGGGGTAGCCGCAGACGGCTGGTTGGACCAGTTTCCCCAAATCATCCAGCCACCTTCTCAGCACACGCTCCAACTCCTCCGAACCGGTCACGATCCTACTTTCGGCGTTCAGCAGATCCTCTTCGCCCAGGAAATCAAGGCGCTCGAGGCGATCTCGCTCCACCTCGAAGTGGCGAATGCGAAACCGCTCCTCGCCGTCGCGCAATGGATAAACGCCTACCCACGCGCGACGGTTGGGTTGGGACGCAGGGACCTCTGCTGCAAGCATGAAATCGCGGCGTGTCAGTCTGTGCCATTGGTGGTAGGGTACCGGCATGAGCAGTCCAGCCCTCCATGAAGCGCGGTCGTGTCTGTCCGACCCGGTCGGTACGGCAATTCCACAACTTTCCAACCCCGTCGGCTGCGGATCCTACCATACGCTGAGCTACGGGTCGAAGAAAATCCGAACGACGTCCCCCTCGAACGTATGGATCTGTAGATGGGATGACTGGCCGTGGATGTTCTCCGTCCCGTGCCCGGAAACCCGGCCTGTGGCGTCCAGTTCCTCGTCCCAATGATAGGTTCCTCGTTTGCCACCCCAGAAGTTGTCGAAGTCCTCCCATCGTTCGAACTTGAAGCCCGTCGTGTTGCGGTAACCATGCCCCTGATAGCGGCGCATGAAAACCTCTGCCGCCTCATCGCGAGTTGCCACCCGCACTGACGTCGCCCCACGCTCCAGTTCCTTAAGGGCTTCTCCCACCCTTCTGCTCGAAGCCCTGATTTCGTTGGACGCCGCTCGACCACCACCCGCGACCTCATCCCCGCCGAACGGGTTGATGTCCTTCACAGGGTCGGCAGCCGCTACGACGGTGCCGCCAGGCCCCGGTTGTAGCCTCGGAAACAGGCAAAAGAGCGGGCTTTGCAGGTCGAGGCAGTTCTTGAAGTCCTCCCAGGGATCCAGCCCGCCGGGATCAGTGAGGTTGACCGGGTTGTTGCCTGCGTACGCGTACCGATTCCAGCCTGAGATCCCCGGCCCCGCCTTTGCCACCGTGTCCCGCTGCAAGAACCGCCCCATCTGTGGGTCATACACCCGCGCCCGCAGGTAGACGAACCCCGTCTCCGCGTCTCGCTGCTCGCCCGTGTACTCGAAGGGCTGGCTGCGCGTCCCCTGGCTCTGGGTCTGCACCCCGAACTCGTCGCTCTGGTAGGTCTGCACCACCTGGGCCGTGCCGTCCGTCAGCGCCCGCACCGATCCCAGGCCGTCGGCGTGCTGCACCTCCACCGTGCCCAGGCTGTCCACTGCGTAGGCCAGCCCCTGGCCCCACACGTACTTGCGAGTGCCATCCTCCAGCAG
>JACQUR010000368.1 GCA_016210245.1 Chloroflexota bacterium | reverse complement strand
GTTGGAGGTTGGAGGTTGGAGGTTGGAGGTTGGATCCAACCTCCAACCTCCAACCTCCAACCCATCTCCTCCAACCCATCATGGAAGCAGCGCCACGTGCCGATAGCCGTATTCGAGGCCGGCGCGGCCGCGGGCGTCGAGGAGCCAGAGGGCCACTTCAGGCTGGGTGCGCACGATCACGCGCTCGGCCCAGTCGAGATCCGGCTGGAGGGGCAGGTCGTCGTCGAGGACGACCACGCGCTCCAGCCCGGAGGGGAGCGCGGTGCGGGCGCGGGCGGCGCGGTAGTTGGGCTGGTACTCGTCGAACAGCAGGCGCACGTCGAAGCCGCGCAGGTAGTACTGGGTCTGGCGGAAGCGGTCGTGGGCCAGGACGAGGGTACGGCCAGGCTGGAGTTGGGTGCGCACGTAGTCCATCTGGCCGCGCAGAGTGGCGTCGATCAGGCGGATCTCGGGCAGGCGAGCGGGCCCGGGCGCCTGCAGGAACACGTTGGCGTTCCAGGCGGCGATGAGCGCGATCGCGGCGAGGGGGAGTCCGAGGTTCACAGTCGACAGTTGACAGTCGACAGTCAACAGCGAACCCGGCTGTCGACTGTCGACGGTCGACTGTCGACCTCGGACGACGACGGCGCTGGCCTCAGCGGCGAGGTCGAAGATGGTCCAGGCAGCCAGGAGACAGGCGGGTGGGGCCAGGGAGAGGACGTAGCCGGGGTCGCCGATGTGGACCAGCAGATAGACGGCCAGGGGCGGGAGGAGCCAGAGCAGCAGGAAGCGGGCGCGCCCGTCGGTCGCCAGGCACCAGGGGCCGAACGCGCGCCCCAGGCCGAAGGCCAGCACCAGCAGGATGACGCCCAGGCTCTGGCGCAGGTAGGTAATGAGGGTCTCCAGGTTCATCCGCAGGACCAGTCCGCCGCCGGCGAAGGGCGAGAAGCTGCCCACCACGTAGCCCGACTGGGCGCGCAGGGCAGCCCAGTACGCCTCCCAGCCCCCCGTGAGCTGAACCATTGGCACCGCCCAGAGCAGGCTGGCGACGACGAACCCGAGCGCGGCCAGGGCGCGGCTGCGCCAGGGAGCGCGGAGGAGGGCGAGCAGCCAGAGCGGGGAGAGGAAGACGACCGCGTCCCAGCGGATGCCGGCGGCCGCGCCCATCAGCAGGCCGGAGGCGGCGGCCAGGCGGGGCGCGCCCAGGCCGAGGCGCCAGCAGACCAGGGCGAGGGCGGCGGAGAGGGCGGCCAGGGCAGTGTAGGGATAGGCGACCTCGCTGTAGCCCCAGAAGCCGGCGCTGGTGAGCAGCAGCACGGCGGCGCCCAGGCCAACCCGCGGGCCGAACAGGGCGCGCCCGAGCCAGTAGGTGCAGCTCACGGCCAGGGCCGCGGCTGCGATGCTCAGCAGCACCAGGCTGCGGTTGGGGTCGCTGGCCACGAGGTCGATCAGCTTGGCCAGAGCAACGTAGAGCGGGTAGCCGGGCGGATGGGGCTGGTGGTGGGCGACGTTGTAGTAGTCGCGCAGGGCGAAGGCGTAGTTGGCCGAGTCGAACGAGAAGAGCATCTGGCTGGCGAAGGGCAGGCGAGTAGCCACGGTGAGGATGGCCAGGGTGAGGCCGATCCAGAGGGCAGGCAGGCGCGGAGTCATGCGCTCGGCGCGGGGAGCAGGCGCGCGCGAGCGTCGAGGTGGGCCTGGTAGGCCCGCTCCACGAAGCCGGCCAGGGCGCCGCGGAAGACCTGCACGTCGAACCGCTCGGCGTGGGCGCGGATGGCGCGGGGATCGAAGACCAGATCGTCCAGGCGGCGGATGGCCTGCGCCAGCGCCTCGGGCGTGGGCTGGTGGAAGTGGAGGCCGGTCCGGCCGTCCACCACGGTCTCCAGGGCGCCGCCGCTGGCGAAGGCGACCACCGGGCGGCCGGCGGCCTGGGCCTCCAGCGGCACGATGCCGAAGTCCTCCTCGCCGGGGAAGATCAGCGCCTTGCAGCGGGCGTACAGGTCGGCCAGCTCCGCCTCGGAAACCTTGCCCAGGAACTGGACGGTGGGGCCGGCGCGGCGCTCCAGGGCGGAGCGGTCGCGTCCGGCCCCGACCACCTTGAGCGGCAGGCCTAGGCGGGTGCAGGCCTCCACCGCCAGGTCGATGCGCTTGTAGGGGATGAGGCGGGAGACGACGAGGAAGAAGTCGCCGGGCTCGGGCGCCAGGTGGAACGCGGCGGTGTTCACGGGCGGGTAGATGACCGCGGCCTCGCGGCGGTAGTGCTTGCGGATACGGGCGGCGACGGCGTGGGAGATAGCAGCGAAGTGGTCGACCCGGTTGGCGCTGGCCACGTCCCACAGGCGCAGGTAGTCGATCGCCACGGGCAGAACGGCGCGCGCCAGCCCGCCCAGGCGTTCGCGGCGCACGTACTCGTGGTAGCTCCAGACCCAGCGCATGGGGGTCAGGCAGTAGCAGAGGTGCAACGTGGAGGGCGGGGTGACCACCCCCTTGCAGAAAGCGCTGGAGTTGCTGAGCACCACGTCGTATCCGGAGAGGTCGAGCGCCTCGAAGGCGAACGGGTAAAGGAGCAGATAGGGCTGGTGGTGGCGCATGACGCCCGGCAGGCGCTGCATGAAGGAGGGGCGGATGTCCAGCTGGCGATAGGCGGGCGGCATGGCCGCTGGGTCGTAGATGGAGGTGTAGATGGGCGCGCCGGGCCAGAGGGCGTGCAGTTCCTCCAGCACGCGCTCGGCGCCACCGTACTGGTTCAGGTAGTCGTGGACGAGGGCCAGCTTCATCGTGGAACGCCGATTATATACGATCGAGAGGTCGAGCGTGGAGCCTTCACCCAACGGGTGAAGGCTCCACGCGCACCCGCTCGGATTCAGGGCAGCGCTGCCCACCTTGACGCCAGCAAAGGTAGTACATATGATGTTTGACACACCAAACACAGGAGATGAGCGTGTTCTCGCAATCCCCGGCTCGTTTCTCGCGCGCGTTCCGCGGTCTGGCGCTGGCCGCCGCGCTATCCACCGGCGTGGTGTCCTGCGCTCCGGCTGCCCCTCAGCCAGGCGCGCCGGCCACCGCCGCGCCTGCTGCGCCGGCTGCCCAACCGGCCGCGAAGCTGCTGCTCGGCGGGGTCACCGCTCTGACCGGGCCATCAGCGACCTTCGGCGAGGGGGCCAGGATGGGCTCGGAGTTGGCCGCCCGGGAGATCAACGCCCGGGGCGGGCTGCTGGGCCGCCCAATCGAGATGGTCTTCCGCGACGACGAGGCCAACCCCACCAAGGCGGTCCAGGTCTTCCAGGAGCTGATCTCCAACCAGCGGGTCAAGGCCATCCTCGGGCCGATCAACACCCCGAACGCCCTGGCGGTGGCGCCGGCCGTCTCCGAGGCCAGGGTGGTCAACCTCCAGATCACGACCGGCACTGCCACGGTCGACCCCGCCAAGCACCCGTTCATCTTCCGCCCCCAGTACTACGCCCGCCAGGAGGCGGAGGTGATGCTGGAGTACTTCGCCCGGGTCAAGGGCTACACCAAGCTGGCGATCCTGGCCGACGCGACCGGGTACGGGCAGGGCGGCGTGGCGGAGCTGAAGCCGCTGCTGCAGGCGCGCGGCCTGCAACTGCTGGCCGAGGAGAAGTACAACTCGGGCGACACTGACATGACCGGGCAGCTCGGGCGGATCATCAACTCTGGCGCGCAGGGCATCCTGGCCTGGGGGCTGGGCCACGAGCTGGCCCAGGCGGCCAAGGGCTTGGAGAAGCTCGGCTCCAAGCTGACTATGATCGGCGCCTCCGGGATTACCACCGTCGGCTTTCGCCAGCTCGCCGGCCCGGCCAGCCAGCCGCACCTGGGCGTCTACTCGCGCCGCTTCAGCTTCACCGAGAGCGCCCCCACCCCGGCCGGGGCGCGCGAGTTCGTCGCCAGGTTGGATGCCACCTTTGGCAAGGAGTGGTCGGCCCAGACCGTCGTCAGCGCCCCCTGGTACGAAGCGGTCTACCTCTACGCCGAGGCGGTCAAGCGGGCCGGGACGGACGACCCTGAGCAGGTGAAGCGGGCGCTGGAGGGCCTGGACAAGTTCCCGGCCAACGGCATCTACACCACTTACTCCTTCAGCCCCACCAACCGCAACGGCTTCCAGCAGGAGGACCTGGTGGTGGTGTACGCCGCGGGCGAGGAGCACGGCCTGTACCGCCGCCCGCCAGACGCGCCCTGAGTACTTCTCACCACGAGGCGAGGAGACGTTCACCACGGAGACACGGAGACACGGAGACACGGAGAGCTTATTCAAGTCCTCTCCGTGTCTCCGTGTCTCCGTGGTGAACGTCTCCTCGCCTCCGCGGTGAACCGAAGGCCGGAGCATGGATCCAACGTTTGTCGGCCAGCTTGTCGCCAGCGGGCTGGCGCTGGGCGCTATTTACGCGCTGGTGGCGCTGGGCTACACGCTCATCTTCGTCGCCACCCGGGTGGTGAACTTCGCCCAGGGTGAGTTCGTGATGCTCGGCGCGCTGGTGGGCTACAGCCTGCACGTGGGGCTGGGCTTTCCGCTGCCGCTGGCCGTGGTAGCGGCGGGGCTGGCTGCGGCGCTGGTGGGCCTGGTCGCCGAACGGGTGGCGGTGTACCCCCTGCGCGGGCAGCGCTCCAGCGTCGCCTGGGTGATGAGCACGCTGGCGGTCGGACTGGTGCTGCGCAGCGGGGCCACGTTGGGCTGGGGCAAGGTGCCACTGCCCTTCCCGGCCGCCTTCGGCTCCGAGCGCGTCACCTTCCTGGGCATCGCCGTGGTGCCCCAGGATCTGGCCACCTTCGCGCTGGCCGTGGGGCTGGTGCTGGCGCTGGAGGTGCTGTATCGCGCCACCATGCTCGGCAAGGCCGTGCGGGCGGTGGCCTTCAACCCGGACGCGGCCCGGCTGATGGGCATCGACCTCTCCCACGTCACCCTGCTCAGCTTCGGGCTGAGCGCTGCCCTGGCCGCCGTTGCCGGCATCCTGGTCGCGCCCATCACTCAGGCCAGCTCGCAGATGGGCTTCGTGCTGGGCATCAAGGGCTTCGCCGCCGCGGCGGTTGGCGGCCTTGGGAGCTTCCGAGGCGCGCTGCTGGGCGGCCTGCTGCTGGGAACGCTGGAGGTGGTCGCCTCCGGGCTGCTGTGGCCCGGCTTCTACGACGTGGCCGCCTTCGCCCTGTTGATCCTCGTGCTGCTGGTCCGCCCGCGCGGGCTGATCGGGACGGCCGGGAATGCGGAGCTTCCGGGACGCGGGGACGCGGGGACGCGGGGACACGGGGAGGCTCTCTCTGCGTCCCCGCGTCCCCGCGTCCCCGCGTCCGCGATAGCGGCCGGCCTGGCCGCACTGGCGCCGCTGGTGGTGGACAACCAGTTCTACCTGCTCCTGCTGGAGCTGGCCGGCATCTTCTACATCGCCGCCCTGGGTCTGAACCTGGTGCTGGGCTACGCGGGCCAGGTTTCGCTGGGGCACGCGGCGCTCTTTGGCGTGGGCGCCTATGCCTCGGCCATCCTGACCCTGAAGCTGGGCCAGCCGTTCGTGGTCGGCCTGGTGGCGGCCGCGGCCAGCGCCGCGGTCGCGGGCCTGCTGCTGGGCATTCCCTCGCTGCGCATGGCCGGCCCGTACCTGGCCATGGCGACCATGGCCTTCAACCTCATCGTCCAGAAGCTGCTGGTCAACTGGACCGAGCTGACCGGGGGGCCGGACGGGCTGCCCGGCATCCCGCCCGCGGCCCTGGGCCCGCTGGTGTTCGATCGACGCACCCACCTGTACCTGGTACTGGCCGTGGCGCTGCTGGCCTACCTGCTCACCCGCAATCTGATCGCCTCGCGCTACGGGCGGGGCTGGATGGCCCTGCGGGACGACGAGACGGCGGCAGCCTGCACGGGCGTGGACCTCTACGGCAACAAGCTGCTGGCCTTCGCCTTGAGCGCAGTCTACGCCGGCCTGGCTGGCAGCCTGTTCGCCCACCTGTACCGCCACATCAGCCCCAGCTCCTTCGGGCTGGAGGCGTCGATCGACCTGCTGCTGGTCGTCATCCTCGGAGGGATGGGCACCGTGGGGTGGCCGCTGGTTGGCGCCCTGCTGCTGACCGCGCTGCCCCAGTTGCCCGCGCTCCAGGCGCTGCAGGACGTCCGCCCCCTGGTCTACGGCGCCATCCTGCTCCTGGCGGTGCTGGCCTTCCGCCGCGGGCTGGCCGGGCTGTTCCGGGACGCGGAGACGGCGCAGACGCGGAGACGCGGAGACGCGGAGACGCGGAGAACAGACGGAGGGGGCGTCTCTCCTCGTCCCAGCATCTCCGCGTCCCCGCGTCCCCGCGTCCCCGCGTCCCGAACCCCCCGCGTCCCCGCGTCCGGGTTGGAGCTGCGCGGGGTGAGCAAGCGGTTTGGGGGCATGCAGGCGCTCGATGGGGTGGACCTGGTGGTGCGCGCGGGCACCATCCACGGCTTGATCGGCCCCAACGGGTCCGGCAAGACCACGCTGGTCAACGTGGTGACGGGCCTGCTTCGCCCCGATGGTGGGCGCGTACACTTCGGCCGGCAGGACGTCACGGGGCTGCCGCCCCACCGGATTGCGACCCTGGGGATCGCCCGCACGTTCCAGAACATCCGCCTCTTCGCCGAGCTGCCGGTGCTCGACAACGTGCTGGTCGGGGCGCACACGTGGCTGCGCCCATCTCTACCCGGCGCGCTGCTGGGGCTGCCCGGGGCGCGGCGGGCAGAGGCAGAGGCCCGCGCGGCCGCCCTGGCGCTGTGCGCTAGCCTTGGTCTGGGCGAGGTGCTCGAGGCGCTCCCTTCCAGCCTCGCGCACGGGTGGCAGCGCCGGGTGGAGCTGGCCCGAGCCCTGGCCCTGCGGCCTCGCCTGGTGCTGCTGGACGAGCCAGCGGCTGGCCTGGCCCAGGAGGAGGTGGCCGAGTTGCGGCAGGTCATCCTGGGCCTGCGCGACCAGGGAGTGACCGTGCTGCTGATCGAGCACCGCATGGAGCTGGTCATGGACGTGTGCGACGTCGTCACCGTGCTGGACAACGGGCGGGCCATCGCCGAAGGGCCGCCCGCCGCCGTGCAGTCCGACGCCCGGGTGGTGGAGGCCTACCTGGGTCCCGGGAGGGCGAGCGTTGCCGCACGCTAGTCTTCCCCCAACCACTCAGCACTCAGCACTCAGCACTCAGCACTCACAAGCGGCGTTGCTGCGCCTGGAGCGGCTGGCGGTGAGCTATGGCGGTGCGGAGGCGGTGCGCGACCTGGACCTGGAGGTGCGGGCCGGGGAGATGGTGGCGCTCATTGGCGCCAACGGGGCGGGGAAGAGCACCACGCTGCGAGCCATCTCTGGCCTGGCGACGGCCGCGCGGGGCCAGATCCTGTTCGAGGGGCGCCCCCTGCAGCGGCTCTCCAGCGCGGCCATCGTGGGACTGGGGGTCGTCCACGTGCCCGAGGGGCGGCTGGTCTTCGGCGACCAGACGGTGGAGGACAACCTGCGCCTGGGTGCCTACGTGCGCTCCTTCCGGCACGAGGGGGCGGCCATTCGCCAGGACATGGAGGCTTTGCTGGCCCGCTTTCCCTTCCTGGCGCAGCGGCGTCGCCAGTTCGCCGGCACGCTCTCCGGCGGGGAGCAGCAGGTGCTGGCCATCGCCCGCGCGCTGATGGCTCGCCCGCGCCTGCTGCTGCTGGACGAGCCCAGCCTGGGCCTGGCGCCCCGGCTGGTGGTGCAGGTCTTCGAGGTGATCGCCCAGTTGCGCGACCAGGGGGTGACGATTCTGCTGGTGGAGCAGTTGGCCCGCCAGGCGCTGGCCGTGGCCGACCGCGCCTACGTCCTGGAGGCCGGCCGCTGTGTCCTGTCGGGCCCCGCCGCCGAGGTGGCCGAGCACCCGGCGGTGCTGCGGGCGTACCTGGGAGTGGGAGCGGGGTGAGTGTTGCGAGTCTCAGACCAGGAACTTCATGCCTGGGCCGCGCGAGCATGCAGAACCTGCCGGCGGGTTGAACCAGTTCGTTTTCTCGCCACGGTGGCACGCGCGTAGGCGAGGCAGGCCCTGACATCTTCCGTGGTAAGCCGTGGAAAGGCGGCGAAGAGATCCTCCAGATCAAAGTTCTCTTCCAGGTGTTGGAGGACCAACTCGACAGGAATGCGCGTCCCCTTGACCACGGGCTTGCCCACCAGGATCTCCGGGTCCTGGATAATACGGTCCAGATAGCCCGGTCGTCTGTTGGCCATCGGCTTCACCTCTCTGCACGGTATGATCGCACAGTCGGGGAAGGGGCTGGCCGCGGCCCCGCGGCGAGGGTGTGACCAGTTGCTGTGCAGGCGGCGGCCGAGCCGTAGGGGGCGACCGGGCCGTCGCCCCCTACGACCTCCACGCACCAGAACTTGGCAGACCCCGCGGCGAGCAGCGGGGGGCGGCGCTGATATACAATCGCTAACCAACGCACAAGGAGGCAACAGCCATGAGTCAGCCGCCCCTTCCACCCTTCCTGCGCACCCTGTCCGAGCACGACCCCCAGTTCGCTGAGACGGTGGCAAACATACGCCAGCAGGCGGTCCTCACCGCCGGCGCCCTGGACGTGAAGACCAAGCTGCTGATCGCCTTCGCCCTGGATGCCGCTCACGGCATCGAGGATGGCGCGCGCACCCTGGCGCAGCGAGCGCGCGACAATGGCGCCACCGAGGCGGAGCTGCTGGAGGTGGTGCGGGTGCTGTACTCCCTCGGGGGCATGCAGAACCTGTCGGTAGCGGTGCGGGCGCTCAACCTCTCGGCCCACAGCTAGACCAAGTCGACAGTCGACAGTCGACAGTCCACAGTGCATGGTCCGCTCGTGCCTGGTCGACGGTGAACTGTCGACGGTCGACTCAGTATGGATCCCTGTCCTCCGGATGTCGGTGGCCGGGACCGCTCCCTCACGGTCGCGGCTCAGACAATCCTGGTGGCACAGGCGAGCCGCCTGTGCCACCACTGTCGGATAATGCTGGTGGCACAGGCGAGCCGCCGGTGCCGCGACTGTCTGAGCCGCGACCGCGAGGAATGGTCCCGATGCGGTGCTCGCGAATGTGAGTGTACTCAAGCGTGCGCTGAAGGAGCGGGCGGCCGAGCTGGGCTTGCACCTGGTCGGCATCGCCTCCGCCGAGCCGTGCGAGGGGGCGCAGGCGCGTACCCTCGCCTGGCTGGAGCGGGGCTACCAGGCCGAGATGGGCTGGATGAACGAGCAGCGCGCCCGCCTGGCCTGCCAGCCCGAGCAACTCCTGCCCGGCGCCCGCTCCGTCATCTCGGTCGGGGTGTCCTACCTCGCCGAGGCGCCCGAACCTGAAGCCGGTGTACTCGTCGGGCGGGTGGCGCGCTACGCCTGGGGCGACGACTACCACGAGGTGCTGCGCGAGCGCCTGGGGCGGCTGGTGGACTTCCTGGAGCAGCGTCTGGGCGCGCGTCCCCGGGCGCGTGTGTTCGTGGACAGCAGCCCCTTCCCGGAGCGCGAAGCGGCGGTGCGGGCCGGGCTGGGCTTCTACGGGAAGAATACCAATCTGCTCACCGGCCTGCTGGGCTCCTTCCTGTTTCTGGGCGCTATCCTGACCGACGCGGAGCTGGAGCCGGACCAGCCTCCGGCCAGGGACTGCGGGCAGTGCCGCCTGTGCCTCGATGCCTGCCCCACCGGGGCGCTGGTCGCGCCGTACCAGCTCGACGCTCGGCGCTGTATCGCCTACCTGACCATCGAGCTACGAGGCAGCATCTCCTGGGAACTGCGCCCGGTGCTGGGCGACCACGTCTTCGGCTGCGATATCTGCCAGGAGGTCTGCCCCTGGAACCGGCGCGTGCGGCCGCTGGCGTGGCCGGAGTTCCAGCCACGTCCGGGTGCTGGCGCTCGCCCCGAGCTCATCCCTCTGCTCGCGCTCGACGCAGCCGGCTTCCGCGCACGTTTCCGCCGCAGTCCGATGCGCCGCGCCAGGCGGGCCGGCCTGCTGCGGAACGTAGCCGTGGCGCTGGGCAACAGTGGCGACCGACGCGCGGTGCCACCGCTCATCGGAGCGCTTCAGGATCCCGATGCCCTGGTGCGCGAGCACGCTGCCTGGGCGCTCGAACGATTGAGGGGAGTGCAGATTTGAGATTTGAGATTGCAGATTGTTCAATCTGCAATCTCAAATCTCAAATCTGCACTCTCAACTCCGCAATCTGCACTCCCCTCAGGCTACGGCCTGTTGCTGCAAGTTCGCCACCAGGATCTGCCGCAGTTCGTGGCTCTGGCTGATGGCCGCGGCCAGGCGGCACACCACGGTGGTAGTTGGATCCTCCGCGTCCAGGCGATAGAGCGGCTCGCCGTAGGGCCCGCACGCCTGCTCCAGCACGCCCTCTCGGGCCAGCTCGGCCAGCGCCTGGGCGATGCCCCCGCCAGCGTGGCCGGACTGGCGGCTCAAGCTGGTGGCATCGAGCCAGCGTCCGGGCTGGCTACACAGGGAGCGCAAGACGTGCCACTTTGGCAGGGAGGTGACGTGGCACTTGATGAACGCGAGCACCGCCGGGTCGTGGTCGGGGTGCAGAACCGAGGGTGCGAGGTTGCCCAACACTGCTTCACTCCTTTGTGAAGGTCGTTGGCTGCGGGCTGCCACCATTGGCAGCCACGGCTAGTGTATACCGAGGCCGACCGTCGTGTCAAAAGGGACATTGCAAGGCGCGGGCCGCGCCCAGTACTGGTGCGTGGAGGTCGTAGGGGCAGACGGCCCGGTCTGCCCGC
>JACQUR010000376.1 GCA_016210245.1 Chloroflexota bacterium | reverse complement strand
GCGCACTTTCAACTGTAGCAGAGACGAGCGCCGAAGGGAATCGCTAGTCCTGAGTGCTGAGTCCTGAGTGCCAGGGCGGACACGCAGGTCCGCCCCTACTCAGCACTCAGGACTCAGCACTCAGGACTTCATCGAGGCTGGAGCGCCTCGGCCAGGCGGCGCAGCGCCTCCGCCATTCGCATCCGCGCCTCGGAGACGGGCTCGCTGCGCAGCGTGCGCTCGACCTCGTCCACCAGGCGCTGGGCCGCGCTCACCAGGCGTTCTTCGGCCTCCCGGGCCTGGGGTTGCTGGAGCAGCGCTTCCAGCCTGCGGCGCACCTCGTCGATCGCGGCCTCGGCCTGGTCGCGCACCCGATCGGCTTGCTCGCTGCGGATCGCCTCGTCGAGCCGGCGCGCCAGGTCGTCCAGTTCGCTTCGCACGCGCTGGGCCTCCGGCCCGCGCAGCAACTCCTCCACGCGCTGGCCCAAGCGCTGGAACGCTTCACCCAGCTCCGCCCGCTGCTTCTCGCGCGACTCCTCGCTCATGTTCGTGCTCCTCAGTCCGCCCCTCGCTCCAGAGGCTTCAGCGCTCAGCACTATTCTACTGCTCTGTTACCCGTGAATATGGAGGGTGTATCCGAGCCGCGACCGTGAGGGAGCGCGGCCCCCGGCTCCGCGCTCCCTCACGGTCGCGGCTCGGACACACCCCACGAATCAGGAGTCACAGGGTACTACTGCTTCCACCCCCGCCGCCCTGAAGGGCGGGCCTCAAGCCACCAGGCCCCAGGCCCGCCCTTCAGGGCGGCGGGTGGACCTGGCACTTGACGAGTCACAGGGTGCTACAAGGTAGCACTGGCAAGACCAGTGCCTGAGGCGAGGGGTTGGAGGTTGAAGGTGGGAGGTTGGAGATCCAACCTCCCACCTTCAACCTCCAACCCCTCGGCGCCTGGTACACGCTCTGCTCACAGGCCCACTGGCGCCACGCGCCAGTGACCTCCATCTCCATCAAGGAGTAGAGCTATGGCAGCGGTGTACATGTACACCTACACCATCGACGCTGGGCAGCACCAGCGGCACGACGATTGGATGAAGCACACGGGCATCCCGTTCTGGCAGCGCCAGCGGGGCTTCCGCGGCTTCCGCTCCAACTTCACCCTGGTCGGGCCCGGCCCCGACGTGGTGTGCGAGATCGAGTTCGACTCGCCCGAAGACATCACTCGGTGCATGGAAACCCCGGAGGCGATGCGCCTCTTCGAGGAATTCTCGGCCATGGTCCGCGACCTCGACACCAAGATCATGGTGCCGGCCCACTTCACGCCGTAGAGGAGGCAGTAAGCAGGAGGCAGTAGGCAGGAGGCAGTCGGCAGCAGACGCGGGGACGGGGGCGGGGTCCTTCGACAAGCTCAGGACGAGCGGGGGATACTGCCTTCTGCCGACTGCTAACCGCCGACTGCCGACTGCCGACTGCGCTGCTCCGGCCCACCCCAAGGGGTAGTGCCGTCCTCCCCCCTGAGCAGGGTGAACCTCCCCACCCGTCGGTGCCTTGAACCGCACGCCGAGCAGCGGGTATAACGCCACGACTTTGCGTCTCATCCCACTGCAGCGGTTTGCAGGGGGCTGGGCCAGGCCGGGTGGACAGGCTTCCCGCCCGTCCCCCAGGCTCAACTGGCCCAGGCCCCCCGGGAACCGCTCTAGCGCGGAGGCGAGCTTGTTCCGTAGGTTCCTGCTGGCGCTGCTGGCGGTGCTGGTCGCGCTGCCCATCTCCCCGGCCGTCGCTTTCGAAAGTGCTCCACCGTCCTGGTCCTGGCCCCGCTTCTCCGGCCCCTTTCACGCCGAGGGGGCGTCGATCGTGGACCACCAGGGGCAGGTGGTCCGCCTGACCGGCGTCAACTGGTTTGGCCTGGAGAACGCCGATCGTGCGCTCCAGTACGCCTGGGAGCAGCCGATCGGCGACCTGGTGCGCACGATCGCTGAGGGCGGCTTCAACACCATCCGCCTGCCGCTCTCGGCCGACATAGTGGACAACAAGCCCCTCACCCACCAGGGCCTGCTGGCCAGAAACCCTGAGCTGCGGGGCAAGGGCGAGCTGGACCTGGTGCGGGCCGTGTTGGACTATGCTGCCGTCCGCGGCGTGGGGGTCATTCTGGACCTGCACCGCCGCGAGGGGGGGCGGCCAGGGAGTTATGGCTCGGACGGGTTCGGCGACCCGGACCCGCGGGGCGAGAACGCGCGGCGCTGGCTCGCCGCCTGGGCGCGGCTGGCGGAGGCCTTTGGCGACCACCCGGCGGTGATCGGCGCCGACCTGTACAACGAGCCGAGCTTCAACCAGCGGCAGGAGATCACCTGGGAGGTGTGGCGCCCGCTGGCCGAGCTGGGCGGCAACGCCCTGCTGGCCAAGGTGCCCCACTGGCTCATCTTCGTCGAGGGGACCGCCGTGGCTCGCGATCCGGCCACCGGGCAGGAGGTCTGGTTCTGGGATGGCGGCAACCTGATCCAGGCGGCCGCCGCCCCGGTCCGCCTGTCCGACCCATCCAAGCTGGTCTACTCCGCCCACGAGTACGGGCCCAACGTCTACGACACGCCGGATAGCTACGTGCGCGACCCGCGCGGCTGGGCCGCCAAAACCTTCGGCGCCGATCCCCAGCGCGCGGCCCAGATGGCGGCCGACTTCCCCCGCAACCTGGTCGCCGTGCGCACCACCTTCTACGCCTACCTGGCCATCCAGGGCCTCGCCCCGGTCTACGTGGGCGAGTTCGGCTCGCAGCGTGGCAACCCGCTCTCGATCGAGGTCGAGCGCGACCAGTTGCGGTGCTTCCAGCAGCACGGGCTGTCCTTCACCCGGTGGGCGCTGGGCCAGTCCCAGGACGTGAGCGACCTGGCCGCTGGCGGGGCGCGGCAGCTCGATCCCGCCTTCGTCAACCTGGCCAAGCCGGCTCTGTTTGCTGGCCACCTGGGCCCCAGCACCGGCCGCTACGCCATCCGCCCGGGCGACACGCTCTGGGCGCTCGCCGGCCAGTTGCTGGGCAATCCGGCCCGCTGGCCGGAGCTCTTCGAGGCCAACCAGGCTCGCATCGCCGACCCGAACCGCATCTACCCGGGCCAGAACGTCGATCTTCCCTAGGCACTGCCTTCGGCCGCGGGCTCCGGGGAGGAGGCGCTCGTGTCGCCGTTGATCAGCGCCGCGCAGGCGAGCCGGTCGCCCGCCTTGAGGTTCATGATCGCGACGCCGTGAGCCGCCCGCCCCTGGCGAGAGATGCTGGCTACGGGGGTGCGCATGACGATGCCGGAGGCGGAGATGAGCATCACCTCCTCGGCCCCGTGTACCACGCGCGCCGCGGCCAGCGGGCCAGTGCGCTCGTCCACCGGGATAGCGCGCACGCCCCCGGTCGCTCGACCGTGGACCGGGAAGTGGGCGAGGGCGGTGCGCTTGCCGAAGCCGTTGGCCGTCATGAGCAGCAGATCGGCCCTGGGGTCCACCACCGCCATGGCGGCCAACCGATCGCCCGCCTCCAGCTTCATGCCCCGCACCCCTCCACTGACGCGCGAGGCGGCGCGCAGCACGCTCACGCTGAAGCGGAGCCCCTGGCCCTGCTCCGAGAGCAGGACCACCTCGCAGTCCGCCGGGCAGGGGCGCACCCAGCACAGCTCGTCGCTCGGCTCCAGGTCCATGGCGATCAACCCATTGGAGCGGACCATGGCGAACTCCTCGAGCGCGGTCTTCTTGATCTCGCCCTGGCGGGTCGCCATCAGCAGATACTGATTCTTCTGGAAGTCCGGCGCGGCCAGCACCGCAGTCACCGTCTCGCCCTGGCTCAGGCTGATCAGGTTGACCAGCGGCAGCCCCTTGGCGGTGCGGTCGTACTCTGGGATCTGGTGGGCTTTGAGCTGGTAGGCTTTGCCCTTGTTGGTGAAGAACAGGATGTTGTCGCGCCCGCGGGCCACCACCATGTGGCGCAGCGCATCCTCCTCCCGCAGCACCATGCCCTTGATGCCCCGGCCACCGCGGCGCTGGGCGCGATAGGTGTTGGACGGCAGGCGCTTGATGTAGCCCCGGCCGGAGATGGTGACCAGCATCTCCCCATCGGGGATGAGGTCCTCGTCCAGGATCTCGCCGGCCACATCGAGGGCTACGTGGGTGCGGCGCTGATCGCCGAACTTCTTCTTCAGCTCCTGCAGCTCGTCGCGGACCAGGAGCAGGATCTTGCGCGGGTGCGCCAGCAGATCCTCCAGGTGGGTGATGGTCTTGAGCAGCTCGCGGTACTCGTCCAGGATCTGCTGCCGCTCCAGGCCGGCCAGGCGGCGGAGCTGCATGTCCAGGATGGCCCGGGCCTGGATATCGGTCAGCTTGAAGCGCTCCATCAAGCGCTTGAGCGACTCCTCAGCCGAGGGCGACTCGCGGATCGTCCGGATGACCGCGTCCAGGTTGTCGAGCGCGATCTTCAAGCCCTCCACCACATGGGCCCGCGCTCGCGCCTTCTCCAGCTCGAACCGTGTGCGGCGGGTCAGCACCAGGTGGCGATGGTCCAGCCAGTGCTGGAGCAGCTTCTTCAGGGTGAGCACCCGCGGCTCGCCCTCCACCAGGGCCAGCATGTTGAGGCCAAAGGTGCTCTGCATGGAGGTGTGCTTGTAGAGCTGGTTCAGGACCGTGCGCGGGTCGGCCTCGCGCTTGACCTCGATGAGCAGGCGCATGCCCTGGCGGTCCGACTCGTCGCGCATGTCGGAGATGCCGTCGAGCTTGCGGTCCCGCACCAGCTCGGCGATGCGCTCCTGCAGCGCGGCCTTGTTGACCTGGTAGGGCAGTTCCGTGACTACGAGTTGGGTTCGGCCGGGCCTGGGCTCCTCGATCCGCGCCCGCGCGCGGACCAGCACCCGCCCGTGGCCCGTGGCGTAGGCGTGCTTGATGTTGTCGATCACCTGGCCGGTCTTGGCGTCCTTCTCCTGGGTGATCAGGATACCGCCGGTGGGGAAGTCCGGCCCGGGGACCAGCTTGCACAGCTCCTCGACCGTGGCCTCCGGGTGGTCGATCAGGTAGATGAGGCCCTCGGCGATCTCGTTCAGGTTGTGGGGCGGGATGTTGGTCGCCATGCCGACGGCGATGCCGGACGTGCCATTGCACAGCAGGTTCGGGAAGCGACTGGGGAGGTAGCTCGGCTCCTGCATCTCGGCGGTGTAGTTGGGCGCCCAGTCGACGGTGTCCTTGTCCACGTCGGCCAGCATCTCCAGGCCGATGGCCGAGAGCCGCGCCTCGGTGTAGCGCATCTGGGCCGGGGGATCGCCATCGACCGAGCCGAAGTTGCCCTGGGGCTCAACCAGCGGGTAGCGCATGTTGAAGTCCTGGGCCATGCGCACCAGCGTGGGGTAGATGACGGCCTCACCATGAGGGTGGTAGTTGCCCATGGTC
>JACQUR010000028.1 GCA_016210245.1 Chloroflexota bacterium | reverse complement strand
TGTTCGACTACGGGCTCTTCGCCAACGCCGCCGTCCCTCCGGCCGTGGAGCCCGGGCGCGCCCTGATCCGCTCGAGCTGCATCGCCACCCACACCGAGGAGCACCTGGGACGGGCGCTGGCCATCGTCGAGCGCGCGGCCAGAGAACTGGGCGTCGTGCAGCTCCAGACGGTGTGACGATTTTGGATTTTGGATTTTGGATTGAGGTCGCGTGCGGGCTTCGCTCGTCCAGAATCCAGAATCGGAACGGCCTCAGGTTCTGGGTGGCCGACTCGAGGTTGAAGCACACGTGGAATCCGTCCTAATCCAAAATCCAAAATCCAAAATCCAAAATCCCTCGGTCCTGATCGCCATGAACGATGCGGGCGGGGGGCATCGCCGGCTTTCGGAGGCGTTGGCGCACGCCTTCGAGCGCCTCACCGAGGGCACTGCCCAGGTCAGCATCGAGGATGTCTTTGCCCTGGACCGCCGCTCCTGGCCCTACCGGCTCGGGCGGCTCTACGGGCCTACGATTCGCCATCTGCCAGGCCTCTACGGCCTGGTCTACCACGCGGCCAACGGACCGCGGCGCGCCCGTCGCCTGCTCCGCGACGCGCAGGCGCCCCTGCTGCCAGCCGTCCGGCGCCTGGTGCGCGAGCTTCAGCCCTCGGCTGTCGTCACCACCCACCCCCTGGTCCAGGCGCTGGTCCTGGACGCGCTGGAGGCCGAGCGCCTGCGCGCGCCGGTGCTGGCGCAGGTGAGCGAGCTGGTGTCGGTCCACGCGAGCTGGGTGGAGCCCCGCATCACCGCCTACGCGGTGGCCACCGAGGAGGCACGCCTGGCCGTGCTGCGCCACGGCGCGCCAGCAGCCCGAGTGCGCGTGCTCGGCCTGCCCATCGGCCCGACCTTCGCCCAGGCAGGCCCCTCGGCTGCCGAGACCCGGCGCGCCCTCGGCCTGGACCCCGACCGGTTCACGTTGCTGGCGCTCGGGGGAGGCGAGGGCGCTGGCAAGCTCCAGATGGCGGTGGAGGCGTTGGTCGAGAGCGGGCTCGAGCTGCAGCTCGTCGTGGTGTGCGGGCGCAACGTCGGCCTGGAGCGCCGCCTGCAGGCGCTCGTCGCCCCGTTTCCCATGCGCGTGTTCGGCTACGTGGACACCGTCGCCGAGCTGATGGCGGCCTGCGACGTGGTGCTGACCAAGGGTGGGCCGCAAACGATCGCCGAGGCCTTCGCGCGCGGCCGGCCGGTGCTGGTGACCCAGACGCTCCCGGGACAGGAACGGGGCAACGAGGTGCTGGTCCAGCGCGCCAACGCTGGCTTCTACGTCCCCACCCCGGCTCGCGTGGTGGCCGCCACCGCTCGCCTCGCCCTGGACGAGCCGCTGCGCGCCACCATGTCCGCCGCCGCCCGCCAGCTCGCTCGCCCGGCAGCGGCGGCTTCAGTCGCTCAGTGGGCGCTGGCGCTCGCAGAAAGCAGAAGGCAGTAGGCAGCAAGCAGTGGGTAGACAGCGGCAGGCAAACAGCAACCGGGCGCATCTGCATCAGGCGGCGGTTCCATCCCCTGCCGACTGTCGTCTGCCTCCTGCCTCCTGCCTATTGCCGTCTGCGGTCTGCCTTCTGCCTTCTGCCTTCTGCCTTCTGCCTTCTCAGGGATAGGCAGCATGTCACCCCGGGCCCTGGTCACCGGCGCCACGGGCTTCATCGGCAGCCACCTGGTCGACCTGCTGCTGGCGCGCGGCTGGCAGGTGCGCTGCCTGGTGCGCAGCCGCGAGCGCGCGCGGACTCTGGCGGCGCTGCCGGTGGAGCTGGAGCTGGGCGACCTGGGCGACGCCGCCGCCCTGGCCAGGGCGGCGGCAGGCGTGGAGTGCGTCTTCCACGTGGCCGGGCTGACCAGGGCGCTGCGCGAGGTCGACTACCACGCCGTCAACGCCGAGGGCACGGCGCGCCTGCTCAAGATCTCTGCCCAGCAGAACGACTCGCTCCAGCGCTTCCTGCTCGTCAGCAGCCTGGCGGCCGCGGGCCCGACCATCGGGGGAGCCCCGCTCACGGAGGATTCCCCCTGCCGCCCCGTGTCTCCGTATGGGCGCAGCAAGCTCAATGCGGAACTGGTGGCCCAGGGCTGGATGGCGCACGTGCCTTGCACCATCATCCGTCCACCGATCGTGTATGGCCCCCGCGACACCGACGTGCTCACGTTCTTCCGCCTGGTCGCCCTGGGCCTTCAGCCTACCCTTGGCCGGCCCAGACACCTGAGCCTGGTCTACGTAAGCGATCTCGTCGAAGGCATGCTGCTGGCGGCAACCAGCCCGCACGCGGCCGGCCGCACGTATTTCATCACCGGGGGCGACACGAGCCTGGACGAGGCGCTGCAACTGATTGGCGCCTGCCTGGGCAGACGCCCTCGCCGGGTCCGGGTGCCACTCTCGCTCCTCGATGCGGCTGCCTGGGCGTCGGAGGGCGCCGCCAGAGCCTTGCGCGCGCCCACCGTGCTGACCCGCAACAAGGTCCAGGAGCTGCGACAACCTGCCTGGCTCTGCAGCGCCGCGCGGGCCAAACGCGAACTGGGCTTCGAGCCCAGAGTCGCGCTCGCCGACGGCCTGGCCCAGACCGCGCGCTGGTACCGCACTGCGGGCTGGCTGTAGTCCGATCCCCCTCTGGGCCTACACCTTGCAATCAGGAGGTGAGCACGGAGCGCAAGGGCCCGGATGAAGATCCTGCTCGCAGCGGACCAGTACTACCCGCCCACGCTGGGTGGGAGCGCGATCAGTGTCCGTCGGCTCGCCCACGGGCTAGCAGACCGCGGCCACCACGTCACGGTGCTCGCTCCTGCCTCGTCGTTCGCCGATTGTACCGAGCGCGAGGGTGGCGTGGCGGTGGTGCGCTGCCGCTCCGTCCCCGCCCTGCACCTGGTCAAGAACCTGGACCGCGATCGCATTCGCGTGGCGTTTCTGCCCATGAGCACCGTGCGCCGCACGATCGACGCGCTGCGCCCGGACGTCGTCCACATCCAGCTCCCGGCCTACATCGGCGCCATGGCCATCAAGGTAGCGGAGCAGGCGGGTATCCCGGTCGTGGCAACCTTCCACGCCTTGCCGGACAACCCTTTTCCCGCGCGCAACAAGCGCTCGCCCGTCTTTCGGCTCTTCGCGTCGAAGTTCTGGGAGACGGTGATCGCCCTGGGCGCCCACTGCGACGCGGTCACCGCTCCCTCGCGCACCGCCTGCCATCTGCTGGAGGCGCACGGCCTGCCGCACCAGGCGATCCCTGTCTCCAACGGTGTGGACCTCCGCTGCTTCCGCCCGCCCGAAGACGAGCTCGAGCGTGCGAGCATCCGCGCTCGCCTGGGCCTGCCGCAAGCGCAGCCCCTGGTGCTCTACGCCGGGCGCTTCGCCCGGGAGAAACGGCTCGATCTGCTCCTGCAGGCCATTCCGCTGGTCCGCGCCGCCGTCGACGCCCACTTCGTGCTGGTCGGCACTGGCTCGAGCGAGGTGATGGAGTTGGCCGAGACGCTGCGGGTGCAGGAGCACATCACCTTCACCGGCCTGCTCCCGGACGATCTCGTTCCCCTGGCGTATCGCGCGGTGGACCTCTTCGCCCTGCCCTCTGAAGCCGAGCTCCAGGGCATGGTCCTGCTCGAGGCGGCGGCCTCTGGCCTGCCGCTCGTCGGGGCCGCCAGTTGCGCCATCCCGGAGCTGGTGCTCCACGGCGAGAACGGCTTCCTGCACCGCCCGGGGGATCACCAGGACCTGGCGCGCCAGCTCATCGCCGCCCTGGTGGACCCTCCCGCGCGTCGGCGCTTTGCCGCCCGCAGCCGCGACGTGGCTCAGGCCCACTCCTTCGATCGCACTCTCAGCCGCTTCGAGTCGCTCTACGCGGAGCTGTCCGCGTGCGTACTGCGTAAGGCGTAAAACGTAAGGCGTAAAACGTAAAACGTAAAACGTAAAACGTAAGGCGTAAGGCGTAGAGGAAGCCTCTCATTACGTTTTACGTTTTACGCATTACGTTTCAGTTTCAGCGCCTTGAGCCGCCGCCGATAGACCTGCAGGAGCGCGCGGCGGTCGGCCGCGGTCCTGGCGCGGGAGTGTTGCAGCACCTCGATACCCCGCTCGAGCACCCGGGCGGCCTCCTGGAGTTGTCCGCGGGCGGTGTAGATGCCCACCAGGCGCGCGACCGGCCAGTCGCCAGCGAATCCCTCCTGCAGGTTCTGCTCGTACAGGCGCACCGCCTCGTCGACCCGCCCGGCCCGCTCCAGCTCCAGCCCCTCCAGGTTGCGCGCCGTCTGCCGCTCCAACCGCTCCCGGTCCTCGTCGCCCACACACTCTCTCGACGGGGTTAGAGGTTGGAGGTTGGAGGTTGGAGGCCTCCAACCTCCAACCTCCAACCTCTAACCTCCAACCCGGAACAGCTTACGCGGCGAAGTAGTCCCGCACCAACTGGCGCAGCCTGGGCGAGCGCAGCTTGCGCAGCGCGTTCTGCTCGATCTGCCGGATGCGCTCGCGGCTCAGGCCCATCGCCCGGCCGATATCGGCCAGGGTCAGCTCTGCGTCGTGGCCGCCCAGGCCGTAGCGTTTGGAGATCACCTCCCGCTCCTTGGGCGTCAGCTCCTCCATAGCCTGCTCCACGATCCGCGCGAGCCAGGTCCGCTCCGCCTCCTCGTGCGGGTCCAGGGCCTGTGGGTCGGCCACGACCTGGCCCAGCCCGGCGCCCTCCTCCTCATCCATTGGCGCGTCTAACGAGCCCTGCGAGCGAACGACGTTGGTCGCCACGCGCACCTGTTCCGGGCTGAGGCCCGCCCGCTCCGCCAGCTCCTCCACCTCTGGATCGCGTCCAAGGTCCTGTTCCAGCTCGCGGCTGACGCGGGCCAGGATAGACATGCGCTCGTGGATGTGGACCGGGAGGCGGATCGTGCGCGACTGGTCGGCAATCGCGCGCGTAATGCCCTGGCGGATCCACCAGTAGGCATAGGTGGTGAAACGGAACCCGCGGCGATAGTCGTACCGGTTGGCGGCGCGGTACAGGCCGATATTGCCCTCCTGGACGAGGTCCAGGAGCGGCAGTCCCAACCCCTGATAGCGACGCGCGACGGAGATGACGAGCCGCAGATTGGCCTCGATGAGCCGGCGGTGGGCCGCGTTTCCCGCCCGAATCGCCTCCTCCAGGCCGGCCCGCTCGTGCGGCGGCGCGTCGGGCAGGCGCCGCGCTGCCTCCTGGCCGGCGAGCACCTGCTGGCCGAACGCCATCTCCTCCTCGGCGCCGAGCAGTCGATGGCGGCTGATCTCGGCGAGGTAAATGTCCATCGCCCCATCGCCGAGGCTCGCTTCGTCGAGGTCGCTCGGGCGCGGTTCCAGTTCCTCTTCTTCCGATTCTTCCGATGGGAGGGAGGTTTCATCGCCCGATGGGGCAAGACCCAGTTCCAGCACCAACACTGGCCTCCTTCTTCCGCTGCCAGCCGGTTGTGGCCTGCGCGGTGTACCTCGCAGCGTTTCATAAACGGGCCAGGAGCCGCCCGGTTACGCTGCTGTGCGAAGGACTGAGGCGAGCGCTGAGGACTGGGTGAGGCCTGCACATTGAACCGCGCACGCTGGCCTACCTGCACGAGGACCTTGCCAGCGCCAGGCGAGCGCTGGAGAGCGCGCTCCAGACCCTGGAACGCTCCGCGTCGCAGGGTCGATCGCCCGAGCGCAGCGAAGCCTGCTCGGAGTGGGGCCGTAAAGTGGAGACGCCCACCCGACCTGGGGTGCCGATCCCACCAGGCCCTGAGAGCCAGTTCAGATTTGAGAGTGCAGAGTGCAGATTGAAATCTGCACTCTGCACTCTCAAATCTGAACTCCTTCGTAGAGTGCGCGGGTGGGGAAAGAGGGACTCGAACCCTCACACCTTGCGGCACGTGGTCCTAAGCCACGCCTGTCTGCCAATTCCAGCATTTCCCCGGGTGTCTGTGATTATACGCTATTTCGGACGGACCTCTCCCCCCGGCCGGACCTAACCCCCCAACCCCCTTCCCTACCAGGGAAGGGGGAGACGATCCGGGACCGGCTCCCCTCCCCTGGCA
>JACQUR010000367.1 GCA_016210245.1 Chloroflexota bacterium | reverse complement strand
TGCAGTCGACCACCTACCAGCAAGGGGTCCGCCCAGTGCTGGTACGTGGAGGTCGTAGGGGCAGACGGCCCGGTCTGCCAGCCGCCCCGAGGGCGGCAAGGCGTCGTGGCCAGGGGGCCGACCAGCAGCTCTCCTCCAGCCCCCTGGCCGCCACGCTCTGCCGCCCTCGGGGCGGCGGGGCGACAGAGCCGTCGCCCCCTACGACTCAGCGACCGCCTGCACAGAAACTGGTCACACCCCCAGCAAGAGAGCGACCACTCGACCCATGGCTGGGCGGTTGTCCATCCCGCCCGGGTGGCGCTCATCGACCGAGATGGCTTCCTGGCAGGCGGGCTGGCCGGGCTGTGGGCGCCGCAGCAGTTGGCGACCGCCCTGGTCGACCTGCCGGGGCAGTCGAGTCCGGCGGTCTGGCTGAGCGCGGCCACTGGCCTGGCCAGCGACCTGGTGCGGCGGTGCGGCCAACTGGCGGCCACGCAGCCGGGGGTGTTCTTCGGCCTGGTCGCCACGCTCGCGCTGCCCGGCCTGCTCCTGCCCGCGTACCTGCTGCGCACGTTTCTCGCCAGCGACCGGTAGGGGTAGGGGGGCATATCCGCCAGCACAGGCGAGCCGCCTGTGCCACCGGGGCTCGCTGAGCACTCAGCACTCAGCACTCAGCACTCCGGGTGGCACTGGCGGCTCGCCTGTGCTGCTTCTTGCCACTGGCGACAGAACCAACTCTGCTATCATGCCTTCACTGGACTATGCTGGCCACGAGACGAAGGGGGAAACGTACGCCATGAAAGCAGTCCGAGTGTACGAGTACGGCGGTCCGGAGGTGATGCGGCTGGAGGAGCTGCCCACGCCCAGGCCCGGCGCTGGCCAGGCGCTGGTGAAAGTCGAGGCCGCGGGGGTCAACTTCGCCGATCTCTACCGGCGGAGCGGCACGTACCGGGCGCCGCTGCCGCTGGCCATAGGACTGGAGGGCGCAGGGACGGTGGAGGCGCTGGGGCCGGGCGTCACCGAGGTGGCGGTCGGGGATCGGGTAGCCTGGGCGGACCTCGGCGGGTCCTACGCGAGCCACGTCCTGGCGCCCGTCGACCGGCTGGTGCCCCTGCCAGCACCGCTCAGCTTCCAGGATGGGGCGGCTGCCATGCTCCAGGGGATGACCGCCCACTACCTCGCCCACTCCACCTACCGGCTCGAGCCCGGCCACGTCTGCCTGGTCCACGCCGCGGCCGGGGGAGTGGGCCTGCTGCTGTGCCAGATGGCCAGGCGGCACGGGGCGCGCGTGATCGGCACCGTGTCCACGGAGGCCAAGGCGCGACTGGCCCGGGAGGCCGGGGCTGAAGAGGTCATCCTCTACACCCAGCAGGACTTCGAGGCCGAGGTCAAGCGACTTACGGGAGGGCGCGGCGTCCACGTGGTCTACGAGTCGGTGGGCAAGGACACCTTCGAGCAGAGCCTCAACTGCCTGGCGCGGCGGGGCTACCTGGTGCTCTTCGGCCAGGCGAGCGGCCCGGTGCCATCCTTCGACCCCCAGGTGCTGAATGCCAGGGGCTCCCTGTTCCTCACCCGGCCGAGCCTCCCCCACCACGTCGCCACGCGGGAGGAGCTGCTCCAGCGAGCCGACGACGTGCTCCGCTGGGTCGCCGCGGGCGAGCTGCGGCTGCGCGTGGAACGCACCTACCCCCTGGCCGAGGCCGCGGCGGCTCACCAGGCCCTGGCCAGCCGCCAGACCACCGGCAAGGTCCTCCTGCTCCCGTAGGGCGGGGAGCTACTTCCCGGGTGCGCAGTCGGCCGGCCGGGGCGGGGCGATGCGTTCCCAGATGCTGGCGACGAAGACCAGCGCGCCCGTGGCCTGGAGCAGAGCCGAGGCGACCAGCCCTGGCCCCAGGAGCGGGTTCGGGAGCACGAGCCCCAGGGGCTCCGCCAGGAGCCGCAGCAGCAGGCCGAGGTTGAGCAGGGCGAAGGCGGCCCGGGCCGCGCGCGGGTGTGCCCGGGTCCCGGGCGGGCGCGGGTAGATCCAGTAGGCGATGCCCATCACCCACTGAGCGGCCCAGCCGACCAGCAGCGCGTGGGTGTGGGTGGCGACCAGCCCGGGCGGCAGCCGCAGGCCGGTGAGTCCCTGGTTGGCCAGGAAGACCGCCCCGGAGAGCACGCCGAACAGAAAGTAGAGCCAGGCGGCGTGGACGTAGAGGCGGGTAACTTCTGGCATCGTCAATCCCCGGTATCGCGGCGCTTCGTCTCCGCGATGCTACCCGGGCTGGCGGGAGTGGGACAACCTGCCTACGCTCCGTCGTGCGCGCGGGCCGGCAGCCGCAGGCTGGCCAGAGCATTGGCCAGGAGCAGCCCGCCGGTGAGCGCGAAGCCCGGCGCGAACGTGCCCAGGGCGTCGGCCAGGTAGCCGCCCGCGTACGGGCCGACCGTCTGGGCGATGGCGAACAGGAAGGTGATGAACCCGAATCCCGCCGAGGCCATGCGCGGGCCGCAGTAGTCACCCACCAGGGTGGCCATGATCCCGGACGTGCTCCAGGCGGTCGACCCGAACAGGACCGCCGACAGGACGGCCAGGCCCGGCAGGCCCGGGGCGGCGGCGAAGGCCAGGAAGGCGGCGCCTTGCAAGCCGAACACGCCCGCCAGGGCGGCCCGCCGGCCCACCCGGTCGGCGACCCACCCCCACACGACACCACAGAACAGGCTGAAGGCGCCCACCAGCGACCACAGCGCGCCCGCCTCAGCCGGGCGGTAGCCCACCTCGGCAGTGAGGTAGCGGGCGAAGAAGGTAGCGTAGATGATGTAGACGAAGGCCCACACGGCGTAGACACCGCCCAGGCTCCACAGCTCCCGCGAGCGGTACACCTCCCCCCAGGACGGAGTGCTGAGTCCCGAGTGCCGAGTCCTGAGAGGACCAACCCTGGACTCAGGATTCGGCACTCGGGGCTCAGCACTCGGCCGGGCGCCGAGGGGGGCCAGGCCCTTCTCGGAGGGGGAGTCGCGCAGCAGGGCGTAGCCCAGCGCCGCAATGCCCAGGGTCAGGGCGCCCAGCCAGTACCAGGCGCTGCGCCACCCGTCGTCCCCATAGGCCTGGACCACGGCCGGCACCAGGTAGCCCACCAGCAGCAGCCCCAGCCCCGAGCCGCCCACGATGATCCCGGCCGCCAGGCCGCGCCGGCTGGGCGCAGCCCAGGCGGCGGGCAGGCCCATGATGGCCATGTTGCCCCCCGCGCTGCCCATGCCGGTGAGGAGGCGCATGGCCAGGGCGAACTCGAAGGTGGTGGCGAGGCCGGTGAGCACCAGCGTGGCGCCCGCCCAGGCCAGAGAGAGGGAGCCAACCAGGCGTGCGCCGTAGCGCGAGGCCAGGGCGCCGGCGAGCAGAGTAAAGAGCAGATAGCCCAGCAGGTTGGCGCTGCCGAGCAGGCCGGCTTCGGCATCGCTCAGGCCCAGCCCCTCGCGCATGGGGGGCAAGACCACGGTGTACCCGAAGCGGGCCAGCCCGTTGGCGGCGCCGCTCCCCAGGAATCCGGCCGCGATCACCACGAGCGCGTAGTGGAGGCGCGGTCGATCGCGGATGGTGGCGGGTGACGTTCCGGCAGGAGGCATGTCAGCTCGGGTTCCTCTCCCCCTGAGCCACCGCGCCAAAGCGGGCGACCGCCAGGGATTGCCCATCGTACCCTGCCGTCACCGACGCGTCAAAGCTGCCGGGTGCCCCCCAGAGGTTGCTGCCTGCCGCCTCATGACGCCCCCGCTCGCCAGCAGTATCAAACCCCGACCCGCACCGCCCCGGAACAGTATATACTTGCTGTTTGCCGCACACGACAGAAGAAGGGCCGGGGAGAAAGGAGCTGCTGTTGACTGATGTGATGGATTCACAGGCCCAGAAAGCGATGGCGAGACTGGCGGCCATTGTGGAGTCTTCCGATGACGCCATTGTCGGCAAGACGCTGAACGGCGTGGTCGAGAGCTGGAACCGCGGCGCGGAACGGCTCTACGGTTATGCAGCCGTTGAGATTATGGGCAGACCGATCTCCATTCTCGTCCCCCCGGACCGGGTAGATGATCTGCCTCATATTCTGGAACGCATCAAGCGGGGCGAGCGCGTCGAGCACTACGAGACGGTGCGGATGCGCAAGGACGGCACCAGGCTTGATGTCTCGTTGACTGTCTCGCCCATCAAGGACGCGGACCGGAACATCATTGGTGCATCGACCATCGCTCGCGACGTCACCGAGCGAAGGAGGATCGAACAAGAGCAGGCACACCTGCTGCAGCACCTTCAGGCTCAGAACGAGGAGCTCTCACGCTTGCACGAGGGACAGGCGAGGCTGGCAGCTATTGTGGAATCCTCGGATGATGCGATTATCGGCAAGACCCTGGACGGCGTCATCATCAGTTGGAACGCTGGGGCAGAACGTCTCTACGGCTACGCCTCCGCGGAGGTGGTTGATCGGAACATATCCTTGCTCGTGCCGCCCGGTCGCTCCGATGAGCTGCCTGAGATTCTGCGGCGACTTGCGCGTGGCGAGCGTGTCGAGCACTACGAGACGACGCGGGCACGCAAGGGCGGCAGCTTGCTCGACGTCTCGATCACCGCGTCGCCGATCAAGGATACGTCCGGCAAGATCGTCGGCGCTTCGACGATCACTCGTGACTTCACCTACCGCAAGCGCATCGAGCGGCAGCTCGCTGACGCCAACCAGCAGCTCCAGGTTCAGTTGGCAAAGATCGAGGAGCAGGTAGCAGTGCGCACGGCCGCCTTGACGTTGACAAACAGGCATCTCAAGCAAGAGATCGAGCAACGACAACGGGCCGAGACGTGGTTGGAGCAGAAGAACATCGAGCTGACGAATGCGAAGCTGGCGAAGGAGCGTTTCTTGGCCAGCATGGGCCACGAACTGCGCGCGCTGCTCAATGTGGTGGTCGACTTCAACGACATGCTCATGAAACTGCCCGAGCCCTTCTCTGAGCAGCAGGAGAAGCATCTGCACACGATCCGCCTCAAGGCTCAGCATCTGCCGTTCCTCGTGAACGATCTGCTCGACCTGGCCAAGATCGAGTCGGGGACGCTGGAAATCAAGGTAGAACCGGTCGATCTGGCAAGCGTGATCCGGGAGGTGATGGACCTGCTCAGGCCGATGGCGGAGCAGAAGGGGCTGAAGTTTGCAGACAATACCCCCGGGCATGTCGTGGTGCGCACCGACCGACAGGCACTGAGGCGGATCCTCCTGAACCTCACCGACTTTGCCATCAGCCTTACCGAGATGGGCAGGGTTGACGTCGAGGTCGCCCGCCGCCACAGAACTGGGGAACTGGTCACGGAGATCAGCGTGGTAGGGAGGGGGAGCAGCTTCGGAGAGGAGTACCAGAAGAGCATCTCTGAAGCCTACAGGCAGTTGGACGGTACCGCGCTGCGCCCGGCAGAGGGCGCGGGACTCGGGCTGCACTTGAGCCAGAGGCTGGCTCACATGATCAAGAGCGAAATAAGCCTCGAGAGCCGTGCTGGCAGCGGCGGCAGCGCCTTCACGCTGACCTTGAAGTGACTCCTGGCCGGCGGTCCAGTTCCGCAGAGGACGGGGCATGTTGGCGTTGACAGGCCGCGCGAGCAAGACTTATCCTCCAGGGCTGCCGCCGCTCGACCGGCTGGTTCGGCGGGCGCCCGCGGGCGGAGCTGGCCGAGGGGTGGCCGAAGCGCAGGACCTCGCCCGTGGCGCAGCAGTTGGAAAGGAGCGCACGTTCCCGATGAAGTTTGCCCTGTGGATACCCTCGTACGCCTGGCCGGACCTCACGCACACCCAGGCTCGGCGCGCGGTCAAGGAGTTCGCCCGCAAGGCTGACGGCCTGGGGCTCGACCTGTGGGTGATCGACCACTTGCTGCACGCGCCGGGGCTCTACGGCGTGTCCTGGCTGGAGCCAATGACGGTGCTCTCGGTCGCCGCCGGCTGCACCGAGCGGGTCAAGCTCGGCACCGGCATCCTGGTGCTGCCCCTTCGCAACCCGGTTCTGCTGGCCAAGGAGATCGCCACTCTCGACGCCCTATCGGAGGGGCGGTTCGTCTTCGGGGTCGGCCCGGGCTGGTACCCGGGCGAGTACACGGCGGTGGGCAACCGGATCGAGGAGCGCGGCCAGCGCACCGACGAGGTGCTGGCGGCCGTGCGGCGCCTGCTCACCGAGGAGCGCGTGACCTTCCGCGGGCAGTACTACCAGTTCGAGGACGTCACCATCGAGCCGCGCCCGCCCGCGATGCCGGAGGTCTGGGTCTCTGGCGGCGCGCGCATCCCCGATCCCGAGTACCACGACAAGTCGGCCATCGCCCGGTCGGTCCTGAAGCGCATCGCCGGCGCGGACGGCTGGCTGTCACGCTGCTCGGGCAAACAGGAGTGGGTGAAGAACGACTGGGAGGTCATCACGGACTTCGTGCGCGCCAACGGGCGCGATCCAGCCACCCTGCGCTTTGGCCACACCAACTTCATCCACCTGGTGGACACCAATGATCGTGAGCTGGCGCTGCGCGAGCAGCGGCGAGCGTTCGAGCAAACCATGGGCACCCACCGCTCCTTCGAGCACCTGCAGGAGTGCTACATGATGGGCTCGATCGACGACCTGGTCGCTCGCATCGATGACCTGCGGCAGGCAGGGATGGAGTACCTGGTCCTGGGGCCCGTGTCCGACGACCTGGAGCAGATCGACATCCTGGCGGAACGGATCATCCCGCGCTTCCAGAGCTGAGGCTGGTAGTTCCAGGCAGCATGCGGCGGGATGGGTCTGCGACCCATCCCGCCGCATGCTGCCTGGAACCGAGAATCCTGGTGGCACCGGCGGCTCGCCTGTGCCCGTCGCAGACCCATCCCGCCGCCTGCTGCCCTGAACCGCCAGCCCCCTACTCGAAGGCAATCCCCAGCTCGCTGCCCAGCGCCCGGAACTCCTCTCGGATCGGCTCGGGGACGGGGATGCCCTCCCGCAGACGGCGCTGGCGCTGCTCGGCCTCGATCTCGCCGGGGACGTAGATGCGCTCGAAGCCCTCGGCCAGCGTACACGCCCGTAGCTCGCGACACATCTGGCCCAGGCGGGCCTTGAAGGCCTCCAGCGGGACCATTCGCCCTACGTCGAGGGCGCCGAAGAGGTGCCCTACGTCCTGCGGGCGCTGGAACTCGCGTGAGAGCGAGCCGATGCCCGGGCCGAAGGCCGCTCCGGTGAGCAGGCCGCACAGGGCCTCGATGGCCATGGCCAGCCCGTAGCCCTTGTGCCCGCCCAGGGGCATGGCCAACCCCGCCAGCGCCTCCCTGGTGTCGGTGGTCGGCCGGCCCCGGGCGTCCAGCGCCCAGCCCGGCGGGATGGTAGCCTCGCCCCGGGCCGCGGCCAGGATAATGTGCCCGCGCGCCGCGACGCTGGTGGCCATGTCCAGCACCACGGGCTCCGCCTCGGCCGGCAGGGCGATCGAGAGCGGGTTGGTGCCCAGGTAGGGCGTCACCCCGCCCCAGGGCGCCATGGCCGGCGGGCTGTTGGTCATGGCGATGCCCACGTGGTCGGACTGCGCCGCCATGAGGGTGTAGTAGGCGCAGGCGCCGAAGTGGTTGCTGTGGCGCACCCCGGCCCAGGCTGCCCCAGCCGCGCGCGCGCGCTGGATGCAGGCCTCCATCGCCTGCTTGCCCACCACCGCGCCCAACCCGTTATCGCCATCGAAGAGCAGGGTGGCTGCGGACTCGTCCACCAACCGCACGGTGGGCCGCGGGTTCACCACGCCCCGGCGCAAGCGCTTGACGTACGTGCCCAGCAGGCGCGTGACGCCGTGGCTGTCCACGCCGCGCAGGTCGGCCTCCAGCAGGCTATCGGCCACAACCTCGGCGTCCGGCTCGGCCACCCCGCAGCGCAGAAAGGCCTGCACGGTGAAGGCGCGCAGGGTCTCAACCGGGTAGAGTTGGCCGCCCTCCACGGTCGGGGGGCTGTTCGGACTCACGTGATCGCCGCTTGACGGGCAGGCCCGGGGGCCAGGACAGGCACGGGGGCCGCCAGGACAGACACGGGGGCCTGCCCCTACGGGCCGAAGTGCGGCTGGAGGCGCTGGAGCAACTGGGCCTTGGGCTGAAAGCCGACAATGCGCTCCACCGGCTGGCCGCGCTTGAACAGGATCAGGGTGGGAATGCCCCGGATGCCATACTGCATGGGCGCCAGTTGGTTCTCATCGACGTTCAGCTTGGCCACCCTCAGCCTGGTGCCCTGCTCGTCCGCGATCTGCTCCACCACCGGCGCCACCATCCGACACGGCCCGCACCACTCCGCCCAGAAGTCCACCAGCACCGGGGTCGGCGAGTTCAGGACCTCCTGCTGGAAAGTAGCGTCCGTGACCTCAAAAGGTTTGGCCATTGCTGTTCTCCTCGTGTTGCCCTCCACTGATTGTAAGGAGGCCGGAAAAGGAGCGTCAAGCATGGCACCGAGAGGGTAGTGCGCTGTGACTCGTGAAGTGAGAGGTGGTATCCGAGCCGCGACCGTGAGACGCTTGATGCAGATTACTGGATTGGGTTGAAGAGTGCGAAGGGAGGGCGGCCGAAGAGGTGATTGACGTAGACGGCGAGGTTGAAGGCGGCGCGCTTG
>JACQUR010000366.1 GCA_016210245.1 Chloroflexota bacterium | reverse complement strand
GGCCGACGCCGTCGCCGTGGGCCTGTGCCACCTGAGCTGGACGCAGTACAGCCGCGCCATCGCGGCCGCCGAGCAGCGCCAGCCGGAGGGGGAACGATGATCGCTAGAAGGCATAAGGCAGTCGGCAGACGGCAGAAGCCAGCACTGCCTTCTGCCTTCTGCCGACTGCCTTCTGCCATCTAGCGATCATCGGTCCCCCTCCGGCTGGCGCTGCTCGGCGGCCGCGATGGCGCGGCTGTACTGCGTCCAGCTCAGGTGGCACAGGCCCACGGCGACGGCGTCGGCCACGTCGTCGGGCGATGGGGCAGCGTCGAGCCCGAGCACCAGCCGCACCATCTCCCCCACCTGGTCCTTGGTGGCCCGCCCGTAGCCGCCCACGGCCTGCTTGATCTGCAAGGGGGTGTACTCGCCGATAGCCAGGCCTGCCTGGGCCGCGGCCAGCACCACCACACCCCGGGCCTCGCCCACGGCCAGCGCCGTGCGGACGTTCCTGGCGAAGAACAACTGCTCGATCGCCATCTCCGTCACCCCATACGTGCGGATGACGTCGCACACGCCTTCGAACAGGGAGAGCAGCCGCAGCGGGTGCGGCTGGCCAGCAGGGGTGGTGAGCGCGCCACAGTACACCAGGCGAGGGCGATTGGTGCCCTCGACGAGCACGCCGAGGCCGAGGATGGCCGTGCCTGGATCGACCCCCAGCACCACCCGCGCGCTGGCGCTCACTTCACCGCAAGCGCGTTCAGAACCTCGTCCGAGATCTCCAGGCTGGTGTAGACCTGCTGAACGTCGTCCAGTTCCTCCAGCCGCTCGACCAGGCGCAGGACGGCCACGGCCTCGCTCGGCGCGAGCTGCACGGTCGTCCTGGGCAGCATGGTCACCTCAGCCGAGGCCACGGTGTAGCCCGCCTGCTCCAGCGCTGTCCGCACGCGCTCCAACTCGGCCGGCGTGCTGTAGAGCTCGATGGATCCCGGCTCGACCCGGAAGTCCTCGGCCCCCGCGTCGATGGCCACCAGCGCCGCCTCCTCGCCATCGCGCCGCCCCAGCTCGACGCTGACGACGCCCCGGCTATCGAAGTTCCAGGCCACGCAGCCCGACTCGCCCAGGCTCCCCCCGGCTCGACCAAGCACGCTGCGAATCTCGGCCGCGGTCCGATTCCGATTGTCAGTGGCCACCTCGACGAGCAGGGCCGCGCCGCCCGGCGCATAGCCCTCGTAGACGACCTCTTCGAGCGCGGCCGCCTCCCCCCCGCCAACTCCACGCTTGATCGCCCGCTCAATGGTCTCCGCGGGCATGTTCGCCTCGCGCGCGCGCTGGACGGCCAGCCGCAGGCGGGCATTCCCCTCGGGGTCCGCGCCACCCGCCCGCGTCGCGATCGTGATCTCGCGGCCCAGCTTGGTGAACAACTGGCCGCGCTTCGCGTCAGCAGCACCCTTCTGGCGCTTGATCTGGGCCCACTTTGAATGTCCTGACACGTCCTCGTCGCCTCCTGTGGCGATGCGCGATGGCTCTCGAAGCACTCTGAAGCACTCTATTGTAGCATGCCACCCGGCGGCTTGTCAGAAGCTAGAGGCTCCCGCGCGCTGCTTGGGCAGCAAGTTCACCAGCACCAGGCCGGCCACGAAGCCGCCCACGTGGGCCCAGAAGGCCACTCCGCCCTCCTCCGGCCCGAGCAGCGAGAGCAGGCCGGAGACGAACTGGAGCACGAACCAGAAGCCGATGAGGACCAGGGCCGAGAGGCGGGTGATGGTGATGAACGGTCCCAGGATGAGCAGGGTGCGGATCGAGGCGTGGGGGAACAGCACCAGGTAGCCGGCCAGCACGCCCGCGATGGCCCCACTGGCGCCGATGCTGGGCGTGGAAGATGTCGGGTTGAGGGCGATGTGGGTCAGCCCGGCCAGGATGCCGCAGGCCAGGTAGAAGAGGAAGAAGGGCAGGTGGCCAAGCGCATCTTCCACGTTGTCGCCGAAGACCCACAGGTAGAGCATGTTGCCGCCCACGTGGAGCAGCCCGCCGTGCAGGAACATGGAGGTGAGCAGGGTGAGGTAGATGATCCCCGCGGGCGGAGGCGCGCCTACCTCCCGACCGGTCAGGTACTCGGTCGGCACCACTCCCGCGCTCAGGATGAGCTGGCGCAGCGCGGCCTGCGGGAGGGAGGCCTCGACGAGGTAGACGAGGACGTTGATCACCAGCAGGAGCAGCATGACCCAGGGAAAGGTGCGCCTGCTCCCGGGGGCATCGCCGATGGGAATCATGTCGTCTCCAGGGGCCAGGGGTCAGGGGCCAGGGGTCAGGGGTCAGCCGACTACTGGCCCCTGACCTCTACCCCGGTGGCCTCTAGTCCCTCTGGTATAATAGCGTGATTACACTCTTTGCACACCTCATCCCCTTGCCGCCTGGCTTGAGGAGCATCCCACAAAGGAGTGCCGGATGAAGCAGTACGACGCAGCCCACCTCCGCAACGTCGGACTATTTGGACACGGTGGCTCTGGCAAGACGTCCCTGGCGGAGGCGGTCCTCTTCCAGACCCGGGCCATCAATCGGCTGGGCAAGGTCGAGGAGGGCTCGACGACGACCGACTTCGACCCGGACGAAGTGAAGCGGACCATGTCGATCAGCCTGGCCCTCGCCCCGCTCGAGTGGCGGGACCACAAGCTCAACCTGGTCGACGCCCCCGGCTACGCTGACTTCTTTGGCGAGGTCGCCGAGGCGATGCGCGCGGTCGACGGCGCGGTCGTGGTTGTGGATGGCGTCGCGGGCGTCGAAGTGGGCACCGAGCTGGTCTGGCGCGAGGCCGACCGTTATGGCTTGCCCCGCGTCGTCTTCGTCAACAAACTGGAACGCGAGAACGCCAGCTTCTCCCGCACGCTCGACCACCTCCGCTCCAAGTTTGGCACGCACGTGGTGGCGCTCGGCGTGCCGATCGGCGCCGAGCACAGCTTCACCGGCGTGGTCGACCTGGTAGCGCGCCAGGCGTTCCTGGCCGGCCAGGATGGGCCTGCGCCCGTGCCCGGCGAGGTCACGTCCGAGGTGGACCAGCGCCGCGAGGCGCTGGTCGAGGCGGTGTGCGAGCACGACGACGCGCTCCTGGAGAAGTACCTGGAGGAGGGCGAGCTGAGCGAGGCCGAGCTGCGCGACGGGCTCCGCACGGCCGTCACCTCGGGTAAGCTCGTGCCGGTGCTGTGCGGCTCCGCCCACGGCCTGGTTGGAATCGGCCGCCTGCTGGACACGATCGTCGAGACCCTGCCCTCTGCCGCTCAGGCGACGGTCCGCCTGGCGTCCGGCGAGACGGCCCGGCCGAGCCCGGAGGGACCGCTGGCCGGGCTGGTGTTCAAGACCATCTCCGACCCCCACATCGGCAAGCTGAGCTACGTGCGGGTCTACTCGGGTACCCTGAGCGCCGACTCCTACATCTGGAACAGCTCCCGGGGGCAGGAGGAGCGCGTGGGGCACCTGTTCCTCATGCGCGGCAAGAGCCAGGAGCCGATGCAGGCCATCGGCCTGGGCGACATCGGCGTCATTCCCAAGCTGGGCGCGACCTCGACCGGTGATTCGCTCTCCACGAAGGATCAGGCAGTGGTGCTGGCCGGCATCCCCTTCCCCGATCCGTCCTTCTTCGCCGCCATCCACCCCAGGACGCGCTCGGACGTAGACAAGCTGGGCACCGCGCTGAGCCGCGTGCTGGAGGAGGACCCTTCGCTGCGGGTCTCGCGCGAGGAGTCCACCAGTGAAACCATTCTCTCCGGCCTGGGGGAGTCCCACGTCGGGCTGGCGATGGAGCGGATGGAGCGCAAGTTCGGGGTGCGCGTGTCGGTGGACGTGCCCAAGGTCGCCTATCGCGAAACCATCACCGCCACGGGGCGCGCCCAGGGACGGCACGTGAAGCAGTCCGGTGGCCATGGCCAGTACGGCGTGGTCACCATGGAAGTGGAGCCGCTCCCGGATGGGGCGGACTTCGAGTTCGTGGACAAGGTGGTGGGCGGCGTGGTGCCCAGGCAGTACATCCCCGGCGTGGAGAAGGGCGTGCGCGATGCGCTCGGCCAGGGCGTGTTAGCGGGCTACCCCGTGGTGGGCGTGCGGGTGAGCCTGGTGGACGGCAAGTACCACCCGGTGGACTCCTCGGAGCAAGCCTTCCGGATCGCGGGCGCGCTGGGCTTCAAGGCCGCGGCGGCCGAGGCCAGGCCGATCCTGCTGGAGCCGATCATGGAGGTGGAGATCACGGTGCCGGACGAGTTCACCGGCGACGTGATGGGCGACCTGAACAGCCGGCGCGCCCGGGTGCTGGGCATGAACCCCTCGGATGGCACCACCACCATCTCCGCCTACGTGCCCCAGGCGGAGATGCTGCGCTACGCCACCATCCTGCGCTCGCTCACCCAGGGCCGTGGCATCTACGCTATGCGCTTCGCCTCCTACGAGGAGGTTCCAGCGCACCTCGCCCAGAAGCTCATCGAGGAGCGCAAGAAGGAGCAGGAGGAGGCGCGGGCATAGGGCGCGCCCAGCCACCCCCTGCGATGGAGACAGGCAGGGCATGCCAGGGCTTCGGCGGGCCTGCCCTTGCCTTGCTTCCTGGCTACAGACGCAGCGTGCTCGCGGCCACGGAGTGGACGAGGGGTTCCGGGACACCGTAGACCTTGACCGCCTGCAGCCGCCCTTTGATCTTGACCTGGCCCAGGAAATCGCAGGGCAGGCGCTCCCTGAGCGCCTCGTAGACCGGTTCGTTGAACAGGATCTTGTGCTCGGGGAAGCCCTTGGTGAGCGCCTCCAGTCCGACGGCGGTGTTGACCGTGTCGCCGATGACGGTGAACTCCATGCGCTCCTCCGAGCCGATGGCCCCGGACACCGCCTCGCCGTTGCAGATGCCGATGCCGATCTCGATCGCCGCCTTACCCTGCGCCCGGCGCTCCACGTTGAACTGGCGGAGCGCCTGCCGCATCTCGATGGCCGTACACGCCGCGCGGAGCGCATCGTCCTGGTGAGCGACCGGCGTGCCGAACACCGCCATGACCGCGTCGCCCATGAACTTGTCCAGCGTGCCCTCGTACTGGAAAATGATGTGGATCATGCGCGCGAAGTAGTCGTTCAGCATGGCCACGACCTCTTCGGGATCCGCAGACTCCGCCATGACGGTGAAGTTGCGGATGTCGGAGATCAAGACCGTCACGCGCTTGCGCTCGCCGCCGACGCTCAGGACCAGACCGCTGGCCAGCAATTGCTCGGCCACCTGGCGGCTGAGCACCCGCGAGAGGGTGCCGACCAACTGCTGCTCGCGTGACACGTCCTCTATGACCAGCACCAGCCCGATCTGCGCGGCCCGGTGGTCGAGCAGCGGCACGGCGGAAAGGTTCATCGTGACCTTGTCTCCGCTCGCAGCCACGTAGCGCAGCTTCTCCGCCCGGTGTGACTCCCCCCGCTCGAGCGCGGTCTGCACCACGTCCCACAGCTCGTGGTTCTGCTCTGCGCTGATGGCCTGGTCGAACCTGACGCCCAACGGGGTGCCGTCGGTGAAGCGGAGGATGCGCTCGGTTGCCGGGTTCGCGGTGGTGATGCGCGCCTCCATGTCCAGCGTGGCGACGCCGGTGGCCATGCTGCGCAGGATGCTCTCGCGGTAGTTCTTGATCCGCACGGTTTCTTCGAACAGACTGGCGTTCCGAAGCGCGATGGTCGCCTGGGCGCCGATCGCCAGAAGCAGTTCCTCGTCATCGTGGGTGAAGAGGCCGTGCTTCTTGTTGAGCACCTGCAGCACCCCGACGGTGGTGCCGGTGGCGTCGCGGAACGGCACGCACAGGATCGTCCGAGTGCGGTAGCCGGTGCGGCGGTCGACCTCAGGATTGAAACGTGGATCGGCGTAGGCATCGGGGATGTTCAAGATCTCGCCGGTGGCGGCCGCGTAGCCGGCAATGCCGACTCCAACCGGGATCCGGACCTCGCGCAACTCGGTCCCCTGGGCTACCTTGAACCAGAGCTCGTTGGTCTTGTGGTCGACCAGGAAGAGGCTGGAGCGGTCGGCCTGCAGGACCTCGGTCGTCTTGGCCATGATGCGCGCCAGCAGTTGGTCCAGCCCCAACTCCGAGGCGAGCGCGCGCATGACCTCCAGCAGCAGGTTCGACTTCGCCGCCTCCTTCCGCCGCGCCTCCATGAGGGAGGCGTTGGCCAGCGCGATGCCAGCCTGGGCGCCCACGGCGGCGAGCAAGGCCTCGTCCTCGGGCGTGAAGACCCCATCTTGCCTGTTCAGCACCTCGATCACGGCGATGATCTCGCCAGAGACGTCGCGGATCGGCATGCATAGGATGGTCCGGGTTCGATAGCCGGTCTGCCGATCGACCTCCTGGTTGAAGCGCGGATCGGCATAGGCATCGGGGATGTTGAGGGTTTCGCCGGTCGTGGCTACGTGGCCGGCGATGCCGGCCGCGCGCGGGAAGCGGATCTCCGTGATCCCCTCGCCCTGAGCGACGCGCGACCAGAGCTGGTCGCTGGCGTAGTCGACCAGGAACAGGGAGCTACGGTCGGCATTGAGCACCTCCGTGGCGCGGGCCATGATCGTCCGCAACAAGCGGTCGAGCTCCAGCTCCGAGCCGAGGGCGCGCGAGAGGTCGAGCAGGGTCGAGAGCCGTTGCACGGCTCTGCGGTACCCCTCCAGATCCTGGCTGTCCGCGAGGCTGGGGGTGGTCGTCACAGCGTGCTCCGAGCGAGACGCAGTATTCCACGTCCCGCTCGGCAGCGCAACTATGTGGCGCCCTTCGATCGCGGTTCAGAGTCTTGCCCGACCTGGGAGCGCAGGCGTCTCGCCCGCGCAGGTTGGTGGTGCGGGCGGGCGGGCCAGGGCCTGGTGGGGCGGGCGTCTCGCCCGCCCATGTCCCGGTGGTGCGGGCGGGCGGGCAGAGACGCCCGCCCCACCAGGCCGGACTCAGCCCTGTTGCACGCCGCCACCGCCAAGCTGGATCCGCACCTTGTGTACCCTGCCCCGGCGCAGGATCTGCCCCTCCTGAACGGTCACGCGCTCGCGCGGGTTGGTGATCTTGTGGCCGTCCAGCTCCACCCCGCCCTCGGTGACCAGGCGCTTGCCTTCGCTGCGGCTGGGGGCCAGGCCGGCTTGGACCAGCAGGTCGACGATCTCCCACGGCCCCGGGCTCGCCAGGTGGAACGGGGGCGCCTCGGTGGGCACCAGGCGCTGGCGGTGCTCCCGTACGAAGGTCTCCTCCGCCGCCAGCGCGGCCTGGTGCGAGTGGAACTGGGCCACGATCTCGCGCGCCAGGCGCATCTTGGCGTCCATGGCGTTGAGCGTCCCAGCCTCGAGCTCGCGCTGCAGGGCGCGCAGCTCCGCGTCCGGCACGTCGGTCAGCAGCTCGAAGTAGTCCATGAGCGCGGCGTCGCTCAGGCGCATCACCTTGCCGTACATGGTCTCCGCCGGCTCGGTGATGCCGATGTAGTTGCCCAGGCTCTTGCTCATCTTCTGGACGCCGTCCAGGCCGACCAGCAGCCGGGTGAGGAAGACCTGCTGCGGGCGCTGGTCCGCCATCTGCTGCAGCTCGCGCCCGACCAGGATGTTGAACTTCTGGTCCATGCCCCCGAACTCCACGTCGGCGCGGATGGCCACCGAGTCGTACGCCTGGAGCAGCGGGTAGAGCAGCTCGGTGACGGCAATGGGCCGCTGCTCGGCGAAGCGCCGGGCGAAGTCCTCGCGCTGGAGCATCTGGGCCACGGTGAAGCGGCTGGTGAGCTGGATGACGTCGGCCAGGCCGAACTTGCCGAACCAGCCGCTCTGCCAGGCCACCTCGGTCCGCTCGCGGTCCACGAGCTGGAAGAACTGCTGCATGTAGGTCTCGGCATTGGCCAGCACCTCGTCGCGCGCGAGCATGCGCCGCGTGGCCGTGCGACTGCTGGGGTCGCCGATCTGCGCGGTCCAATCGCCCACGATCAGCACCACTTTGTGGCCCAGCCGCTGGAACTGGCGCAGCTTGCGCAGGCCCACGGCGTGGCCCAGGTGGATGTCTGGCGCGCTCGGGTCGAACCCCTCCTTGAGGCGCAAGGCCAGTCCGGACTCCAGCGCGGCGCGCAACTCGGCCTCGGGGATGATCTCCGCCACGCCCCGCCGCAGCAGGAACTCGGGATCGAGGGGCGACCGGGAGAGTGGGATGGCTCGCTCCCGGGCCTCGGGAGCGGGCGCGTGCTGGTCAGACATGGGGCATCACCCTCAAGCTTCCTGGGACAGCGCCGCCCGCGCGGCCTCCGCATCCGCGCGGATCTGGGCGGCCAGCGCGTCCACGGAGGGGAAGCGCTGCACGCCGCGCAGCCGGCGCACGAAATCGACCGCCAGGGGCTGGCCGTAGAGATCGCCCTGGTAGTCGAGCAGGTGGACCTCCACGATGCGCTCAGCCTCGCCGAACGTGGGCCGCCCGCCCAGGTTGACGGCCGCGCCGTGCCGCGCGCCCTCCACCCACGCCCAGGCGGCGTAGACACCGTCGGCGGGCAGGGTGGCATCGGCCGGCGGGCGCAGGTTGGCGGTGGGGAAGCCAAGCTGCCGTCCCCGCCGCGCGCCCTCGACCACCTCGCCGGCTAGGCGGTAGGGCCGCCCCAGCAGGCGGGCGGCGTGCTCCACCTCGCCCTGGGAGAGCAGGCTGCGGATCAGGGTGCTGCTGACCACCTCGTGGTCGAAGCGCACCGGCGGGACCACGTGGAGGGCGAAGCCCTCCGCGCGGGCGATCTCCGCCACCGTGCCCAGCGTCCCCGAGCGCCCGCGCCCGAAAGCGGCGTCCGGCCCCAGCCACAGCTCCACCAGACGGTGCTCGGACTGGAGCAGGTCGATGAACTCGTCCGGGCGGAGCATCGACAGCTCGCGGGTGAAGGCGAGCACCAGCACGTGGTGGATGCCAAGGGCGCGGATCAGGCGCTCCTTCTCGTCGCGGTCGGTCAGGTAGGTCAGCTTCCGCTCGGGGTAGAGCACGATGTCCGGGTGGGGGTGGAAGGTGACGCACAGGCTCGACACGCCCAGGTAGTGGGCGCGGTCGACCACCTGGCGCAGCAGTGCCTGGTGGGCGCGGTGTACGCCGTCGAACGCGCCCAGCGTGGCCACCACGTCATGAGCAGAAGTATTCATCCGGATTTGCTCTCAGTCCACCAGTGCCAGGCGCGGACGCCAGCGCCCATCGGAGGAATCATAGTCCATCAGGCCGAGCAGGCGCCCGTCCGGGGTGTAGGCGCGGGCCAGGCCCTTCAGATCCGGGGGCACCGCCGGGTCGCCAGCCCAGGAGCGGCCGTGGCGGAAGTCGGCCTCTCGCTCGGGGGCCACGACCAGGGCGGGGAGGTCGAGCAAGACGAGGTCGGGGGCGACCAGGACGCGCTCCAGCTCGCCGCTGGCGGCCCGGGCCGCCAAGTCCTCCAGACTCAGCGCCCAGTCCAGGTGGAACGGCCCGACGGCCACGCGTGTCAGGGCGGCCAGGTGTCCGCCCACGCCCAGGGCCTGGCCGAGGTCGCGGGCCAGGGAGCGGATGTAGGTGCCGCGCGAGCAGCGCACCAGGATTGCCAGCACCGGGCTGCTCCACTCGAGCAGGCGCAGCTCGTAGACCGTGACCCGGCGGGGCGCCAGCTCGACCGCCTCGCCTCGGCGGGCCGCGCGGTAGGCGCGCTGGCCCTGCACCTTGATGGCCGAGAAGGCTGGCGGAACCTGCTCGATCTCGCCCCGGAAGCGGTCGAGCGCCGCTTCCAGGTCACTGGCGGACAGCGGCGGCACCTCGGCGCGGCGCACCACCTCGCCCTCGGTGTCGTCGGTGGTGGTGGTGACCCCCAGACACACCCGCGCTCGGTAGGTCTTCTCGCCCTCGCCCACGCGGTCGACCAGGCGGGTGGCGCGCCCCAGGGCGATCGGCAGCACGCCGTCCGCCAGGGGATCAAGGGTGCCCGCGTGCCCCACCCGGCGCTGCCCGGTCAGCGCGCGCACGCGCGCCACCACGTCGTGCGAGGTCATGCCCCGCGGCTTGTTGAGGTTCAGGAAAGCGTGGAACATGGTTTGGAGGTTGGATCCAACCTTCAACCTTCAACCTGAGGAGGTTCCACTTCGTGCAGCAGTTCCAGCACCCGGGCTCCCTGGGCGATGGAGCGGTCGGGCTTAAACACGAGGGCGGGGGTGTAGCGCAGGTTGACCCGCGCGGCCAGCTCGCGGCGGAAGAAGCCTGCGGCGTGCTGGAGGCGGCGGATGGTCCGCACGATCTCATCCTCGTCCCCCAGGACGCTCACGTACACTCTGGCCTGGCGTAGGTCCGGGCTGGTATCCACCTCGGTGATGCTGATGAGCTTCGCCAGCTCCGGGTCCTGGACCTCCCGCAATAGCTCGGCCAGTTCCCGCCGCAGCGCCTCGTTGACCCGTAGAATCCGCCGGCTGGCCATGCTTAGCCTCCGACGCGGGGACGCGGGGACACGGAGACGCGGAGAAGGAGAGAAGCTCCCCGTGTCCCCGCGTCTCCGTGTCCCCGCGTCATTTTTGCTCCCGCACGTACGCTTCGATCACGTCACCCTCGCGGAAGTCACTGAAGTCGTCCAGGGTGATGCCGCACTCGTAGCCTGCCGCGACCTCGCGCGCGTCCTCCTTGAAGCGGCGGAGGGTGCCGAGGCGCGCGCTGGCAAGCACGGAGCCGCCTCGCAGGACTCGGGCCAGGCTGTTGCGGGTGATGGTGCCATCCAGCACCAGGCAGCCGGCGGCTGCCCCCTTGCCGATCTTGAAGACCTGGCGCACCTCGGCGTGGCCCTGCACCACCTCCTGGTACTGCGGCTCCAGCAGGCCCCGCAGGGCCTTCTGCACGTCGTCCACCAGGTGGTAGATGACGTTGTAGTAGCGGATGTCCACGCCCTGGGCCTCGGCCGCCTGGCGGGCGCCGGGCTCGGGGCGAACGCTGAAGCCGATGATGATCGCCTTGGAGGCGGAGGCGAGCATGACGTCCGACTCGGTCACGTTGCCGGTGCCGGCGTGGATGACCTTGACCCGCACGCCCTCCTCGCCCAGGCGCTCCAGCGAGTTCACGATCGGCTCGACGGAGCCCTGCACGTCGGTCTTCACGATGACGTTGAGCTCCTTCATCTGGCCGGCCTTGATGCGGGTGTACAGGTCCTCCAGGGTAACCTCGGCCCGCGCGCCCTCGCGCTGGCCGGCAAGCTGGTTCGCCTCGGACTGCACGCGGGCGGCCTTCTCGTCCGGGAACACCTGCAGGCGATCGCCGGCCATGGGCAGCCCGTCCAGTCCCAGCACCTCCACCGGCAGCGCGGGACCTGCCTGCTTGATGCGCTTGCCCTTGTCGTTGAACAGCGCCTTGAGCTTGCCGGTGATCGTCCCAACCGCCACCGTGTCGCCCACCCGCAGCGTGCCCTGCTGCACCAGCACCGTGGCCACCGGGCCGCGGGCCTTGTCCATGCGCGCCTCGACGACCACGGCGACGGCGGGGCGGTTCGGGTTGGCGCGCGGGTTCACGTCCGCCTCGGCGACGAGCAGAATCGTCTCCAGCAGCGCATCGAGCCCGGCCCCGGTCTTGGCCGACACCGGCGCGCACTCGACCTCGCCGCCGTACTCGCGGACGACCACGCCCACCTCCGCCAACTGCTGCTTGACCCGCTCGGGGTGGGCGTTGGCCTTGTCGATCTTGTTGAGCGCCACGACCATCGGCACGCCGGCCGCCCGCACGTGGTCGATCGCCTCCCTGGTCTGCGGCATGACGCCATCATCGGCCGCCACCACCAGGATGGCGATGTCGGTGATCTGCGCGCCGCGCGCCCGCATGGCGGTGAAGGCCTCGTGGCCGGGCGTATCCAGGAAGGTGATCTTGTTGCCGTGGATCTCCACCTGGTAGGCGCCGATGTGCTGGGTGATGCCGCCCGCCTCGCCGGCGGTGACCTTCGTCTTGCGGACCGCGTCCAGCAGGCTGGTCTTGCCGTGGTCGACATGCCCGAGCACGGTGACCACGGGCGGGCGCGGTTCCAGGAGGCGCTCGTCCTGCTCGATCACGCGCTCGCGGCCTCGGGCTGCCTCCGTCTCCGGTCCGGCTTCTGGGGGGGGTGCGGGCTCGCGGACCTCGTAGCCGAGATCGGTGGTGACGATGACGGCGGTGTCGTGGTCGATGTTCTGGTTGATATTCGCGATCGTGCCGTTCTTCATCAGCTCCTTGATGACTTGCACCGGGCTGATGCCGAGCACGTCGGACAGGTCCTTGACGGTCATCACCGCGGGCAGTTCCACCGCCTTGCGCCGCTCCGGCGCCAGCACCGCGGTCTGCGCGCGAGATGGCTGGGCCGGCCCGCCCTCGTGCGGCCGACGTACGGGTGGCCGGGCCCCACGGCCGCGCTGTGGACCGCCAGGACGACCTCCCGGACGGCCTCCGGGCCGTTTGAATGGTCTTGGACTCATGGTTGCACCCCCTCCATACCACATCCGAAGTCCCGACTCCAGAGTCCGTTGCGCCTCGCTCGTTGGGCCCTGGACGTTCGACCTTGGACCTGGCTGATAGCTCGCCGTTCCCTACTCGTGGACCGAGACGCCGGGCCCGACGCCGTCCGGCGCCGGCTCCCCTGCCTCTGCCGCTGGCAGCGTCGTGGCAAAACGCTCCAGCGCCTCCCGATCGGGAGGCGGGACCTCCGCCTTCAGTGCGCGGGCCAGGACTTGCCGCTGCAGCGCCGCGGTCCAGCAGGCCTGGGCGCGACAGAGGTAAGCGCCCCGGCCAGACTTCTTGCCGGTAGGATCGACCTCTACTGATCCGGCCGGGGTGCGCACCACACGCACCATCTCACGCTTGGGCCGCACCCGCCGACACGCGATACACGTGCGCTGGGGGATGTGCCCGCGAGCCATGGCCGCTCGCCCCTAACGCTCGGCTCGAACGGGAGCTTCCTCGTCGGCGTCCGGACGCTCGTGGTTGGAGCCGTCCACTGCCTGGCTGGGCGCGAGTTGCCCAGCCTCCTCGGGCAACGGCCCGTTCGTGTCTCCCGCCCCGCTGGCCGCCGTTGCCCCGGCGCGCTCCGCCGCCTTGCGGGCCTCCTCGGCCGCGGCGACGTCGCTCTTGATGTCGATGCGCCAGCCGGTCAGCTTGGCCGCGAGTCGGGCGTTCTGGCCCTCCTTGCCAATAGCCAGGGAGAGCTGGCGCTCGGGCACGACCACCCGGGCCGTTTTCTCCACCTCGCTCAGCTCCACGCCGAGTACCTGCGCGGGGCTGAGCGCGTTGGCGACGAACTTGCGCGGCTCCTCGTCCCACTGGACGACGTCGATCTTCTCGCCGCCCAGCTCGTTGACGATGTTCTGGATGCGCACGCCCCGCATGCCCACACACGAGCCGACGGGGTCGATCCCTGCCTGGCGGGCCACCACGGCCACCTTCGAGCGCGCGCCGGCTTCGCGGGCAATGGCCTTGATCTCGACCGTGCCGTTGAAGATCTCCGGCACCTCCTGCTCGAACAGCCGCCGCAGCATGAAGCGATGGCTGCGCGAGACGATGATCTGCGGCCCGCGGTGGGTATCGTGGACCTCGGCCACGTAGACCCGGATGCGCTGGCCCGGGTAGTAGCGCTCAGTCGGCACCTGCTCGCTCTTGGGCATCAGCGCCTCGGCCTTGCCGAGCTCGACGATGGCGTTGCCCTGCTCGACCCGCTGCACGATCCCGTGGACGATCTCGTCCTTGCGGTCGGCGAACTCGTCGTAGATCAGCTTGCGCTCGGCGTCGCGCAGCTTCTGCAGCACCACCTGCTTGGCCGTCTGGGCCGCGATCCGCCCGAAGTTCTGGGGCGTCACGTCGTGGCGCAGCACCTCGCCCAGTTGGGCGTTGGCCTTGACCTTGCGGGCCTCCACGAGCGTGACCTGGTGCGGCTCAAGCTCCTCGCCCTCGGCCGGCTCGGCCACCTCCTGCTCGAGGTAGACGTGGACGGCGCCGGTGCCGGGGTCGATCTCGGCCACCACGTTCTGCCCGGCCGACTCGAAGTTCCGCTTGTAGGCCGACACCAGCGCCGCCTCGAGCGCCTCCATGACCACCTCGCGTGGCACGCCCTTCTCGGCGCAGAGCTGGGTGATCGCTGTCACAAACTCGTTCTTCATCGTTGGCGCCGAGCCTCCCGCGACCGTCGTACAACAAAAGAAGTGGGGACCACCCACTTCCGAAAAAGCGTCTCGGCTGATGCGGAATTATATCAACCTTCATTCGACGGCAGCAACCAGGGCTGGCGCGGGGTCCGCCCAGTACTGGTGCGTGGAGGTCGTAGGGGCAGACGGCCCGGTCTGCCCGC
>JACQUR010000365.1 GCA_016210245.1 Chloroflexota bacterium | reverse complement strand
TTTCGGGCTCGGCCTCCCACTGGAAGCCGAAAATCGGCCTCCACATGCAGGGCTTGCCCCACCGGCGCACCACCAAACCGAGTTCTTCAACAGAAACAGAATGTCTGCGCTCCCAGGCACCCCTGCGGGCAGGCTGTCGGGACGGACGTCGAGCTCGCCCGCGTAGACAGAATGTCTGCGCTCCCAGGGGCGGCGCTCCCAGGGGCGGCCGGCGCTCCGCGCGGAAACGTGACCCGCACCCGTTCAGATCTCGTTCCTGGTGGCTCCCCCTCCCGGCTGCTATAATTTGGCCGATGTGGCTGCTCAGCGCTGTGAGCAGCCGCGCTCGCCTGCCGCAGGGCAGGCGCCTTTCTGCTCTCGCCAGGTCGAACCACGCACCGGGTTCAGATGGCGGCGAGGGCAAGCCCAAGGAAAGGAGGTGTGTGGTGCGAGACTACGAGTTGATGGTCGTGCTCAGCCCCGACCTGGATGAGGCAGGCCAGGAGGCCGCGAGCCAGCGGCTGAAGTCGATGCTGCAGGCGCGCGGAGCGGAACTGGCGAGCCTGGAGGGCTGGGGCAAGCGTCGGTTGGCCTATCCCATTGGCCGTTTCCGCGACGGGCAGTACACCATCGCCCACTTCAAGATGGCGCCCAACCAGGCCGACGAGTTGGATCGCGCTCTGAAGCTGAGCGAGCAGGTCATTCGCCACTTGCTGATTCGTCTGGACTCACGTTGAGGGAGCGAAGGAGCGTGTAGTATGGCTGGCTTGTGCAAGGCGACGATCGTAGGATATCTGGGCAGCGATCCGGAGATGCGGTATACCCCCGCCGGCAAGCCGATGACGACGTTCCGCGTCGCGTGCAGTTCGAAGCGGCGCGGCCCGACCGGGGATTTGATCGACGAGACGCAGTGGTTCCGTGTGGTCTGCTTCAATCGCCAGGCGGAGCTCGCCAACGAGTACCTCGCGCGTGGGCGACTGGTCTTCGTGGAGGGCCGCCTGCAGAGTCAGACCTGGGATGGGCAGGATGGCCAGAAGCACTTCACGATGGAGATCCTGGCCAACGAGGTGCAGTTCTTGGACTCTCGAGGCAAGGCTGAGGGCACGGAAGCCGCGCCCGCGGCCCCGCGCCGTGCTGCTGCTGCTGCTCCTGCTGCCCCGGAGCCGGACCTCGAGGACCTCCCGTTTTAGGGTATGATGAAGTCAGGAAGCTGAGGAGTCATCGTTGACTACACAGGGAAGGCCACCTGGACGCAGGCCGGTGAAGAAAGAAGGCGGGCGCGGCAAGTATACGCCGCGACGCAAGGTCTGCTCCTTCTGCGTCGACAAGGTCGCAGCCGTCGACTACAAGGACATGGGGCGGCTGCGGCGGTACATCTCGGACCGGGGCAAGATGGAGCCCCGGCGCAAGACCGGAACGTGCGCCCACCACCAGCGCTCGCTGACCACCGCCATCAAGCGAGCCCGGCACCTGGCGCTCTTGCCCTACACCACCGAGCACATCCGCGAGAGTGGCCTGCGGCTGCGCGACTAGACAGGAAGGCAAAGGGATGGGGAGCCATCCGAGCCGCGACCGTGAGGGAGCGGCTCGGATGGCTCCCCATCCCTTTGCCTGAATAACGCACGAGGATTTCGGCCATGCCACGGACGACCGCACAGACGACCAAGCGGACAACCAAGGATCCAACCAGGCGCCGCAGCGAGGCGGTGCGCTGGGCGCTGCTGAATCCCTCCCGCCGCCAGCTCTCCAAGTGGGAGCGCGAGCAACGCGGCTACCGGCTGGTCATGCTGGCCGCCGTGGCCCTGGGGGTCGTCATCGTGGCTGTCCTTGGCCTGGGCTACCTGCAGCAGGTGGTGCTGCGCGCCCAGGACACCGTAGCGGAGGTGTATGGCGAGCGCCTCACCGCCGGCGACCTGCTGGCCTCGGCGCGGCCCATCTACGTCAGCTTCAACCGCCAGATAGCCGACTTCCGCGACCGTGGCCAGGCCGAGCAGGCGGCCCAGCTCAAGCTCCAGATGGCCGCGTTGCCCAGCCAGGTCCTGAACGCTGGCGTCGAGCGGCGCCTGATCCAGCGCGAGGCCCAGAACCGCCAACTGAGCGTGTCGGACGACGAGGTCCAGGCCGACCTGCGCGAGCGCATGGAGCTGGAGGCGGAGTTTCAGCAGAGCAGCCCGCCGCCCTCGCCCGAGGCCAGCCCCACCCCGCCTCCGACCCTGACCGAGGCCGAGTTCCAGAGCACGTACCAGGAGTTCCTCAAGCGCACCGGCCTGGACGATGGCTGGTATCGCCAGGAGGTGCAGGACAACCTGCTGCGCGACAAACTGCGCGCGGCGATTGGGGCCGAGGTGGCCACCAGCGCCGAGCAGGTCCACGCGCGCCACATCCTGGTGGCCGATGAGGACAAGGCCAAGGCGGTGCTTCAGAAGCTGCAAGAGGGGGCCAGCTTCGAGGAGGTGGCCAAAGCCGAGTCCACCGATCCTGGCTCGAAGGACAAGGGGGGCGACCTGGGCTGGTTCCCGCGCGGGATCATGAACGAGCCTTTCGAGCAGGCCGCCTTTGCCGCCGAGCCCAACGCAGCGCCACAGATCGTGCGCTCGCCCAATGGCTGGCACGTGGTCCAGGTGCTGGAGAAAGCCCAGGACCGCTCCATCGAGGCGAGCGCCTTGAGCGCCCTGCAGGCCAAGCGCTTCCAGGACTGGCTGTTCAACGCCCGGCAGGGGCCGGAGGTCAAGGTGCAGCTCTCCCCGTCGGCCAGCGAGTGGGTGCTCAACCGGCTCCAGGCGCGGATCTTCTAGAGTGGCCAGTAGCCAGTGGTCAGTGGCCAGTGGCCAGTGGCCAGCCGACAGTAGGCAGTAGGCAGTGTGTCTCACCGTCCTGCTGGCCACTGACCACTGACCTGGGCCCATGCGATCGGTAGTCGTGGCGCTCGTCCTCCTGGGTGCGGTGCTGGCGTGGCCGGCCTCCAGCGCGCACGCCAACCGCTTCGGAGCGCCGTGGCTGGGCGTCATCGCCACGGACGCCGCGGTGGCCTTCAGCGCGCCCTCGCTGCAGGCGCCGGCGGTGGGGACGCTGAGCAAGGGCGCCCGCCTGCCGGTGCTGAGCGAGGTCCAGGGGGAGCCGGGGCCGGATGGGGATACCACCTGGTATGGCGTGGCCCTGGGCTTCCTGCCCAGCGCGGTCGTGCGCGAAGAGCGGCAGCCCTGGCTGGCCGAGGCGGTGCGGAACGGCGTGCCCGTGTACGCCAAGCCCGACCGCAAGAGCCCCGTGCGTCGCCAGGCCAATACGGGTAGCCTGCTGCGCGTGACCGGCCTCTCGCCCGGGCTGGACGGCGACCCCGACGTGTGGTGGGCGACCACTGAGGGCTACGTGGGCCTGGACACGGTGCAGCCCGCTACGGGCGAGTATGCCGCGGCCTGGACCGTGCCCGAGGCCGCGGAGGCGTCCACGGGCTGGTGGGGCCAGGTGGTGGGCGGCCCGGCGAACGTCCGCGCCGCGCCCACGACCGCTGCCCCCGCCGTGGGCCGCCTGGTGGCCGGCCAGTGGGTGAAGGTGCTGGGCGAAGAGGACGGGCAGCCGGTTTCTGGTAACACGACCTGGTATCGCATCGACGGCGGGCGCTTCGCGGGCGCGCGCATCCACAGCTCGCTCATTCGGCCGATCGCCCCACCCACGCCCAACACCACCCCGCCGGATCCTGTGCCGGCGAGCCAGACCTGGATCACCGTGGACCGCAAGCACAGCACGCTGACGTTGGTCCAGGAGGGCCAGCCAACCTTCACCACCTACGTCAGCCTGGGCCGAGCGGGGGTGAGCACCCCATCCGGGCAATACTCCACCTTCGGCAAGTACCGCGCCGACGACATGACCAGCGCCAGCGTGGCGGATGCCGACCACTCCTACGACCTGCCCAACGTGCCTTTCACCCAGTACTTCCGCCTGGGCGGCTTCGCCATCCACGGCACCTACTGGCACGACGGGTTCGGCGGGGCGGAGAGCCAGGGCTGCGTGAACCTCACCATTGCCGACGCCGCGTACCTCTTCGAAGTCACGAAGCCCGTGGTCGCGCCCGAAGACAACGCCCGCTGGAGCGCGGCCGAGGCCGCCACGACGGTGGTGATTCTCGATTAGGAAGTCATTGGCCAATTTCGGTGGCGATGGCGCGCGCCATCGCCACCGAAATTGGCCAATGACTTACCGGTCCACCCCTGGTACCGTGTGTGCAGCAACTGGCTCGCGGAGGAGACGGCCATGCCCGCGGTGAGCCTGCGCGCGAAGCTCTTGCTCGGGGTCCTGGTGATCCTGACCCCCATCCTCGGGCTGCTGCTCTATGGCGCCCATGAGGAGCACGTCCGCCAGCGCGCCGCGGTGCTGGACGATCTGACCCGGACCAGCCAGACGGTGGCCGTTCTGGCGGACGCCTCCTTCGACGACGCCCTGGCCCTCGCCCAACTCCTGGCCAGCGACCCGGTGATCCAGACTCTGGACCCGGCGGTGGTGGACCCCAAGCTCCAGCGAGTAGCGCGCTCCTACTCCCAGGTGAGCAACGTGGTGGTCGTGGATGCCGCTGGCGACGAGGTGGGGGCGGCCATCCGACAACCCGGCGCATCCCCCGTCAACGTGGCCGATCGCCCCTACTTCCAGCAGGTCATGGCCACCGGAGCGCCCGCCATCTCCGGGGTCCTGGTTGGCCGCATCCTCCTGCAGCCCATCGCCACGGCTGCTGCTCCCTTGCCCGCCCGGTCTGGGCGGCCGGCGGGCATGGTGCTGGTCGGGCTGAAGCTGGACGCGCTGGCTGGCCGGCTCCAGAGCGTCGGCCTGCCGCCTGGCCAGGCGATCTTCCTGGCCGACCCGACAGGTCGGCTGGCGTTCCACACCGCACAACCGGAGCTGAGCTGGGAGGCGCGCGATGTCTCGAGCTGGCCCGAGGTGCAGGCCGCCCTGGCGGGCAGAGTGGTGCGGACGGCCGACTTCCACAGCCCCGTGCTGGGCGATGTGCGGGCGGCCGCCCTCGTCCTCTCCCCCCGACACGGCTGGCTGGTGGGGGTCACCTGCCCGGTGGCCGAGGCCTTCGGCCCGCTCGAGGCGCGGTTCCGCCTGCAACTGCTGGCCTTCGGGACCATCGCGCTGCTGGCCGCCCTGGCGGCGGTGCTGCTGGCCGCCTACCTGGCCGGGCCCGTGCAGCGACTCGCCGTCCAGGCGCAGGCCCTGGGGCGAGGAGCGCTGCACCACCGGGTGGATATCAAGACCGGAGACGAGCTGGAGGCGCTGGGCGTGGCATTCAACCGCATGGCCGCCGACCTGGAGGCGGGGCGGGAAGGACGGCAGCAGTTCCTGTCGGCAGTGGCCCACGATCTGCGCGGGCCGGTGACGGTGATCCGGGGCTACACGGCGCTGCTGCGGCGCGGCGGAGGGCAGGATCCCGAGCGGCGCGAGAAAGCGCTCCAGAGCATCGACGACGCCACCGAGCGCCTGGAGCGGATGGTCGGGGACCTGCTGGAGGCCTCCCGCGTCGCGGCCGGACGGTTCGAGGTGCGGCCCGGGCCGATGGACCTGGTGGCGCTGGTCGGCCAGTTGGTCGAGGCCCACCAGCACACGACCCTCGAGCACCGGCTGACGCTGGCGGGGCCGCCGCGGCTGGAGGGCTGCTGGGACCGCGACCGGCTGGCGCAGGTGGTGGGCAACCTGCTGGGCAACGCCGCCAAGTACTCGCCCGAGGGGGGTGAGATCCGGGTGGCCGTCGAGCCCCTGGATGGGGAGGTCCACCTGAGCGTGTCCGACCAGGGGGTGGGCCTGCGGCCCGAGGACCTGCCCAGGGTGTTCGAGCCGTTCGAGCGGCTGGAGGAGACGCGGAACCTGGAGGGTGCGGGGCTGGGACTGTTCATCTGTAAGGGCATCGTCGAGGCCCACGGCGGGCGGATCTGGGCCGAGAGCCCTGGCCTGGACCAGGGCAGCACCTTCCACGTCGTCCTGCCGCGTCCAATCCCGTAGGGGCAGGCCGGACGGAGAGCGGCTCGCGCGCCGCGCCGCTTTGGCGTAGCATTGAAGCCATGGGCGCGCTCGTGGCACCTACAGCCGGCCGGCGCGTGCTCGCCCGGCCGCGGGTCACCGCGTGCCCGATGACGGGAGAGGAGAGCGGGATGATCGACGAGTTCGAACGCCACTGCTGGATCGACGTCTTTCCCCCAGAGGACCTTGAGACCTACGCCAAGTATCGACGGCCGCGGACGCTCGGCCAGCGTCCGGCGCTCTTGCTCATCGACCTCTACAACGCCGTGTACGGCGACCGCCGCGAGCCGCTGGCCCAGGGGCGGCAGCGCTTCCCCAGCCATTGCGGCTTGGCCGCCTGGGATGCGCTGGAGCCCACGCAAGCCCTCCTGGCGCGGGCGCGCCAGGCGCAGCTTCCGATCTTCCATACCACCGTGGAGGCCCGGCCCGAGGCCGTGCTGGAGCGCTTCACGGCCACCAAGCGCCCACCCGGCCAGACGCAGACCAACGCGGTCTGGAACTACACTTTCGTGGAGCCCCTGGCGCCCGTGCCGGGCGAGGTGGTGATCTACAAGCAGCGGGCGAGCGGCTTCTTCGGCACGCCACTGGAGGCCCACCTGCGCATGCTGGGCGTGGACACGCTCCTGGTCGCCGGCGAGAGCACCAGCGGCTGCGTGCGGGCGAGTGTGGTAGACGCCTACTCGCACGGCTTCCAGGTGGGTGTGGTGGAGGAGTGTACCTTCGACCGCTCGGAGCTGTGCCACAAGGTGAACCTGTTCGACTTGCACCACAAGTACGCCGACGTGCTCCACCTGGAGGCTGCCCTGGCGTACCTGGACGAGGTGGCCGCGGCCACCTCGAAAGTGCAGATTTGAGAGTGCAGATTTGTGATTTGAGAGTGCAGATTTCAGATCTGAGGCAGCATATTCCAAATCTGCACTCTCAAATCTCAAATCAGCACTCTAGAGAGGGGGCGCATCATGGTGCTCATCTTGCGGCCGGAGGAGACGCGCGGCCTGATCAGCATGGCCG
>JACQUR010000396.1 GCA_016210245.1 Chloroflexota bacterium | reverse complement strand
GAAGAAGATGAGTCCACCTGGGCCGAGCGACCTTCGCGCGCGATACGCCGCCGCAATAGGAAGCGGCGGAAGTGAGCTCTACCGTCGAACCCTCTCGATCACCGTAGACTCTATGCGCTGACCTGGGTGACGAGAGGGCGGTGGGTATCGGGACCTTCGTGACTTCGGAATTGAAGGATCCTGACCACCTTCTCGAATGCGTCCAGGTACGCGGAGAAGTCCTCCTCGTCCGCGCGGTAGACGATCTCGTACAGACGGTCGGCGTCCTGGAGGAAGATCCGCCGCTCTACGATGGTGGTCAGGCGGGGATGCACCGCCTTGAGCGGTAGCGGCATGCTGTAGCTGGCTTCCACTTCCACGGCATACCGCCCGTCGAGATGCCCCCGCGCACGGAAGAGCTCACGGAAGTTCCTGAGACGAGCGAGGCCGCTGACGTACGCTGATACGGCGGCGTCCACGTCAGCCGGCTCGACGCGGCCGTCGTGCGCCCGACTAGCTCGGAGGATGACCGCCAGGCTGTAGGTGTCGGCGCGGTTGCGGGGACCCACCATGTCCACCTCAGCGTAGTCGCTTTCGCGGATCTCCCGGACCTGCCAGTCCTCCGGGTACAGGAAAGAAACTGGCAGGGTCGGATCGTCGCTTCGGTACTCGGTGTAGGAGAGCTTCTGCTGCACCATGTTGGTTCCCTTCAGGCGGGCCAGTGCTCCGGCAGGTAAGAGTACATCTGGCGAATCTCGGCCTTCGCCTCGGCCTCGCCCCTAGCTATCATCGCACTCACTGCGTCGCACTGCCCGTCCGTCTCATCGCCCTTCAGTTCGTCCCAGACCTCGGCCTCGGCCTTGTACGCGGCATACTCCTGGTCTATGGAGCCAGGAGCCTGCCACTGCACATGCTCCCCCTCGTGCGCCAAATGGGAGGCCACGACCGATGGGTTCGCGTCTCGAAGGCTCTCGTGTACAGTGATGGTGTTGGTCCTGCGATCGTACTGCGCAACGGCGTCACGGACAGTCTGCCCGAACTCCACCACAGTCCCTTTCTCCCGTATCGCCTCCGCGATCGGGCGTCCGTCATCCGAGGACTCCAAGGCCTCGAACGCCGCCGAGAGGCGGGCTACATCGGCCCCGTCACCCCTGAATGGCACATCCCGGTGCTGGGCCACTCGCTCATGCTGCCCTGAACGAGATGTTGAGAAGTTCCCGATCCGCTTCACCGTGCTCGATGCGGTCGGCAACAACGCGCAGAGCGAGGGCCTTCGCCCCGGCAGCAGCGGCCTCGGCCGACGGGCCGTACGCCATGACGCCCGGCAGTTCAAGGATTTCCGCGATCCAGCGACTGTCGGCTTCCTGCTCGATCTCGACCGTGAGAACCATCACCACCTCGAACTGGGTTGCGTTACCCCAAATGGTACGTCAGTCGCCAGGAAACTGGGTAGAGCAAGACCGCGGGCACGGTATAATGTATGGCGCTATGCACAAGACAACGGTGTATCTCCCTGATGACCTCAGCGCTGAGCTCGAGCGGCTGGCCGAGGAGACGGGCCACAGCGAGGCCGACCTCATCCGTGAGGGCATCCGGTTGGCGATCGCGCAGCATCTGCCCCCGCCACCGCGCTCCGGCATCTTCGCCAGCGGGGATGCCCATCTTTCCGAGCGCGTCGACGAGCTGCTGCGAGGCTTCGGCAAGTGGTATCACCCACCTTCAATTGGCTTCTGGCCCTGGCAGCGGCAGGTCCGGGATCAGCCCTCTGCGCCGTGCCTCCTCCTGGAGCTCGGGCGGTAGGTCCCGCACGTCCATGATGAGGCCGTTGACCATCACCATCCAGGACAGGGGGTTCTGCTCCAGCATCGCGCGCCGGGAGAACTCCGGCTCGAACACGCCGATGTCCAGCAGGTCACGGATCTGGCGGGCCTTGTTGGCCAGCGTGCTCTTGGCCACCCCGATCAGGCGACTCAAGTCGTCCGCGCTCAAGTATGGCTTCTGGGACTTATCGAACAAGAAGTTCACGCCACCCACGACGTAGACCGTCGCGCCGGCCCAGACGCGCAGGTCACCTCGGGCCAGGGGCGACGGGCGCTTGCGGGCCAGCTTGGCCACCAGCTTGCGGCACAACTCGGCGTACTCTGCATCCAGGTGCTCGGCGCAGAACTGGTCGGTCAGCGCGATGATCTGCATCGCCCTGTCCCGCATCGCCTCAGGGATGCGCAGGGATGGCTGCTGCTTGCTCATGACTGCCTCACTTCACTCGCGGCCGGCTTCACAATCAGTGCGCGGCCAGGCTTGCGCAGTCAACAGACCTCATGGCGGAGCGGCGAGCGCCGCTCCGCCATACCCTAACCCTAGCATACCATCGGCGGCGTGAGCAGGTTCAGGGTTTCCCCCAGGGGCTGCTTGCCCCCCTACGCCCCAGCGCTCCGTGGTGGACCCGCGTACCGCTCCACCTGGACCAGGTTGGTGACCAGGGGCGCGGTGATCGGGCTCTCGGTGTCGCCCAGGAAGACGTTGGGCGTACAGCCCCAGTCCACGCCCTGCTCGTCCGGCTCGTACCAGCCGCCGTGGTGGATCACCACCACCCCGGGCAGCAGGCGCACGGTTACGTAGGCGGGGATGACCGCCACCCCCTTGTCGTTGGCGATCCGCACCAGGTCCCCATCCTTGATGCCCCGCGCATGGGCATCGCCCACGCTCATCCAGCAGGCGTGGCGATAGCAGTCGCCCTTCACCCAGGGCACGTTCCAGAAGGTGCTGTGGTT
>JACQUR010000364.1 GCA_016210245.1 Chloroflexota bacterium | reverse complement strand
GGTGGGGGGGGCGTCTCTGCCCGCCCGTGCCCCTGGGGTGCGGAGGGGCGGGCTGAGACGCCCGCCCCACCGGAGAGACCCACCCCCCCAGGGGAGAGCGGCTGTCTCTATCAGCCGCGGCACGCACCAGTGACCACCTGGACCTGGTATCATAGGCCGCTAGCGCGCGGCCGGGCTCGACCCGCGGCGCGCGCCTTCGGGCCGGCCTACCCAAACGGGTAGTACACAAACTACCCGATGGGAGGTGGTGCCGCCCCGCGGACAGCACGCATGCTGATATGAACCGTGCCATGAAGGGGGTCCAGCGTGCAGCTTACCGATCGTTTCGTCGTCGAGCACCAGGTCTTCTTGCGGCAGCTCGCCTTCCTGGAGCAGACGCTGGAGGGGCCCACGGAGACGCTCGTCGCTATTGTCGAAACGATCCACGGCCCCCTGGAGGACCACGCCCAGGCGGAGGAGACCTTGCTCTTCCCGGCGCTGGAGGCTAGGATAGGCAGTGACGGCGGACCGCTGCCCGTCATGCTCGCGGAGCACCAGGACCTCCGCGGCACCATCGAGGCCCTCTCGCTCTCGCCGGACCCGGTGAACGCCCAGTTCCTGGTCGAGCACCTGATCGAGGTGCTGCGGGAGCACATCGCCAAAGAGGATGCGGTGCTCTTCCCCCTGGCCCGAGGGCTGCTGGGTGCTGACCACCTCGAGCACCTGGAGCTCCAGTACGCCCAGGCTCGGGCGGGAGCCCCGTAGCAGGAAACTGATCCCATGCCGGTCCAGCGGGCCAGCGTTCTGCTGGCCGATCCAGACCCGGCCCGCCGCCGCGCGGGGCTGGCGGCCCTGCGTGCCGCCGGCTTGTCCGCGGTCGGGGCTGCGCACCAGGCGGAGGCCGAGCGGCTGAGCGCCGCCCACCGCCCAGCGCTGGCGATCGTGGATACCACCCTGCCGCCCGGGGGCGGTTGGGCGGCGATCCGCGCCCTCCGCCGCGTCGCTGAGGTAGCCGTCGTCCTGCTGAGTCACGATCGGGACCAGGCCAGCCGGGTGGCGTACCTTGCGGCCGGAGCCGACGACGTGCTGGACCAACCAGCCGCGCCGGAGGAGGTGGCCGCCCGAGCCCGCGCCGTGCTGCGGCGGCTCACAGCGGCCCCGGGACTGTGCAAGACGCTGGCGCACGGAGACCTGGTCCTGGAACCCCACGGGGCGACGGCCTGGGTTGGCGACCGCCGGGTGCAGCTTACGCCCGACCAGGGCTCGTTGCTGCGCCTGTTCCTGGAGTTTCCAGGCCGCGTCTTCAGCCGCGCCGAGCTGGCTGCGCGGCTTGGCTCCCCACCTGGCGAGTCCGGGCGCGACGAGGCGATCGACGGGCACGTGCGCGCCTTGCGGCGCAAGATCGAGCCCGATCCCTCCCACCCGTGCTCCCTGCTGAGCGTGCGCGGCTTCGGCTACGTGCTCGCCCGAGCCGAGGACGCCTCCCCCCTTGCCCGCGAGCTGGAGCTGCTGCGGGTCGCCTTGCAGGAGACGCCGACTCCTCTCGTCGTCGTGGATCGCGCGCGGCGGCTGGTCTTGCTGAATCGAGCGGCGGAGGCGCTGGCAGGCGACGCGGCGCAGGCGCTGGCGGAGCAGCAGACCTGTGCCGACTTGTTCCAGTGCCGTCGCCCTGACGGGGCAGCCCTCACTGGCCGCGCCTGCCCCGGGCTGGCAGCGCTGCGGGGCGCCGATGGCCAGGAGCTGCCAATCTGCCTGCGCACGTCGACTGGCCAGTACGAGGTCCTGTGTACGCACCGAGCGCTGCGCGCCAGCGGCCAGGACTTCGTGCTCATGGCGTTCCGCTCTGCGACGCAACCGTGCTCCGCGACGATCTGATCCTGCTGGTCGACGCGAGTGCGGCCTCCGGGCGGGCGCTCGTCGACGCCCTGCGGGAGAACCAGTTCTGGGTCGAGCAAGCTCGCACTGTGCGCCAGGCGCTGGACCAGGTGCGGGTACGCGGCGCCAGCCTGGTGATCCTCGACCTGGAGCTGCCCGATGGCGACGGGCTCGAGCTGTGCCAGGAGCTGGCCGGGCGCGAGGTGCCGTTCCTGGTGCAGTCGGCGCGCACCGATCTGGCGACCCGTCTGGCTGCCTTCGCCTGCGGCGCGGATGACGTGATCGCCAAGCCCTGCCACCCACTCGAGCTGGTCGCCCGCGTGCGGGCGGTGCTGCGCCGTTGTCGCGGCGCCCAGGAAACCGCGCCGCCAGCCTATCGCCACCACGACCTCGTGCTCGACGCCGTGGCGCACCGCGTGGAGTTGGACGGACAGACGCTCCACCTGACCCCCACTGAGTTTCGGCTCCTGCGGGCCCTGCTGGAGGCGCCCAGCCGGGTTTTCACCCGCGACGAGCTGCTGGGCCAGATGCATACCTTCGATGCGCCTGCCGGCTCCGACCGGTCCGTAGACCTCCACGTGGCCAGCCTGCGGCGCAAGCTGGGGGACAATCCGAAAACCCCCCGGTACATCGAGGCCGTCCGGGGCGTCGGCTACCGCCTGGCCCTGGCCCCGGCGCCCCCCGCCCGGCGAGCCCAGGCCAGGGCCTGACCCCGTCACCCGAGCCAGCCGCGGCACGTGGTGACCTCTCCAGCGCCCTCCCACGGTATCCTGATAGACTGGACCATGCTCGATCGCCAGCACGAGTGGCAGGACGTGGCGAAGCGCGCCGTCTTCCTGGGCACCGTTCGCCTTTTCGCGCCCCTGCCCCCTGCAACCCTGCAGCGCATCGCCGAGCGCTTGCGGCCCAGGCGTGTGCAGCGGGGAGAATTTGTCTTCCTGGAGGGCGAGCCGGCCGAGGCCCTGAACCTCCTGGCTGAGGGCCGGGTGAAGGTGGTCCGCGAGACGGAGGACGGGCGCGAGGTCATCCTGCGGCTGATCGGCCCCGGCGAGATCTTCGGCGGAGCGGGCGGGTGGGGCGAGCCGGTCTATCCTGCCAGCGCTGTCGCCCAGGAGGAGGCCCTCGTCCTCCAGTTGCCCGCCCACGAGTTCACCGCCCTCCTCGGCGCCCATTCCGACTTCGCCGTGGCGGTGGTCCGCGAGCTGGGCATCCGGCTGCGAGAGGCCGAGGGGCGCATTCGCGACCTCCAGACCCAGCAGGTCGAGCAGCGGATCGCCCGCGCGCTGCTGCGGCTGGCGCGCAAAAGCGGAGTGAAGACCGCGGCCGGGATCGAACTGGGCGTACCCCTGTCGCGCCAGGACCTGGCCGAGCTGGCGGGCACGACGCTGAGCACCGCCAGCCGCACCTTGAGCGCCTGGCACCAGCAGGGGATCGTCGCCGCCGGCCGGGAGCGGGTCACCATCCTGCAGCCCCACGCCCTCGTGGCCATCGCCGAGGACCTGCCCAACGAAAAAGACAGGCTAGCCCGTCGCCGCGCCACTTCCAGGCTGGGCCGCGCGCCGCAACTCGGCCAGGACCGCGTCCAGCGGCTGGCGGTAGATGCGGCAGGCCCCGGCCACCGTCTCGAACCGAGCCACCTCACAGCCGACGCAGTGCATCCGCCGACGGATGAAGACGCGCGCACTGGCCGGGAAGCGCGTCACCACCTCGTCCACGATCGTCTCGGCGGTAATGTGATCCGCATCCAGGTTTGCCACGAGGCCTCCACCTACCGCGTCCTGCGGCTCTGCCTTCAGCATAGCCGCGTTCAGCACCAGCGTCTTTGCCCGGGCGCAAACTTGGACGCGGAGAGTCCTTCGACAGGCTCAGGACGAGCGGGGGAGGCGGAAATCGAAAGGCGTGGTGGGGCGGGCGTCGCTGCCCGCGCGAGGCCTCGCG
>JACQUR010000359.1 GCA_016210245.1 Chloroflexota bacterium | reverse complement strand
GGTGGGGACCACGCCGAGGTGGTGGCCCTCCGCCAGGCGGGCGAGGCGGCACGCGGCGCCACCCTGTACGTCACCCTCGAGCCCTGCTGCCATTACGGCCGCACGCCCCCATGTACGGACGCCGTGATCGCGGCGGGCGTGGCCGAGGTGTCCCTGGCCCTGGAGGACCCGAGCCCGTGGGTGGCCGGTCGCGGCCGGGCCGCGCTGGAGGCGGCGGGCATCCGCGTGCGGTGTGGCGAGCGGGCCGCCGAGGCGCGACGCTTGAACGAGGGCTACTTCAAGTGGGTCACCACGGGGCTGCCCTTCGTGACCGCCAAGTACGCCATGACCCTGGACGGCAAGACCGCCACGCACACCGGGTCGTCGCGCTGGATCAGCGGCGAGCTGGCGCGGGAGCGGGTGGGGCGCATGCGCAGCCAGGCCGACGCGGTGGTGGTCGGGGTGGGCACCGTCCTGGCCGACGATCCCCAGCTCACCGCCCGCGACGCCGCTGGCGCCTTGCTGCCGCGCCAGCCCGCACGGGTGGTGCTGGATAGCCAGGCCCGCACGCCGCCCTCCGCCCGACTGCTCGCGCCCGGCTCGGGCCGGAGGACGCTGGTGGTCACAACGGCCGAGGCCGAGCCGGCCCGGGTGCGGGCGCTGGAGGCGGCCGGCGCGGAGGTGGTGGCGGTCGCGCCCGCGGGCGAGCACGTGGACCCACGGGCCGCGTTCGCCGAGCTGGCCCGGCGGCAGATCACCTCCGTGCTGGTGGAGTCCGGCGGCCGATTGCTCGCCGCCCTGGTGGAGGCGAGGCTGGTCGACCGCGTGGCGGCGTTCATCGCTCCCAAGCTGGTCGGCGGCGCCCATGCGCCGGGCCCGGTCCAGGGCGAGGGCGTGGCGGAGATGAGCCAGGCGCTCGTCCTGTCCGAGGCGAGCTACGAGCGCGTGGGCGACGACCTGTTGGTGATGGGGTATCTGGGAACGTGTTCACCGGATTGATCGAAGAGGTAGGCCGGGTACAGGCGCTGCGGCGTGAGGCGGAGGCCGTGTCCCTGGACGTGGCGGCCAGCAAGGTGCTGGAGGATCTCCGCCAGGGCGACTCGATCGCCGTGGATGGCACCTGTTTGACGGTGGTCCACCTGAGCGAGGGAGGCTTCACCGTGGGCCTCTCGCCGGAAACCCTGCGCCGCACCAACCTGGGCGAGCGGGTCGCGGGCGACGCGGTGAACCTGGAGCGGGCGCTGGCCGTGGGCGGGCGCATGGGTGGCCACTACGTGCAGGGGCACGTGGACGGTGTGGGCCGTATCGTCGGCCGCCGCCAGGAGGGGGATTCCCTGGCCATGACCCTTGCCGCCCCGTCCGAGCTGCTGCGGTACATCGTGGCCAAGGGCTTCATCGCCGTGGACGGGATCAGCCTCACTGTCACCGAGCGGGTCGATAACCGCTTCTCCGTGGCGCTGGTGGCCTACACCCAGTCGGCAGTGGCGCTGCCCCACAAGCCCGACGGCAGCACGGTCAACCTGGAAGTGGACATTGTGGCGAAGTACGTGGAGAGTCTGTTGGGAGTGCTGAGTCCTGAGTCCTGAGTCCTGAGTAGGGGTCCTCACTCAGGACTCAGGACTCAGCACTCAGCACTCCCCCTGGGGGTGCGATGCGAGCGTTCATCACTGTAGCTGAAGCGATCGAGGAGTTTCGAGCGGGCCGCCCGGTCATCATCGTCGACGACGAGGACCGAGAGAACGAGGGCGACCTGGCCGTCGCGGCGGAGTTCGCCACGCCGGAGATTGTCAACTTCATGGCGACCCAGGGACGGGGCCTGGTGTGCATGCCCATGCTTGGCCAGCGCCTGGATGAGCTGCAGATTCCGCTCATGGTCCTTCGCAACGCGCCCAAGCAGGCCAGCGCCTTCACCGTCTCCGTCGACGCTCGCCATCGCACCACCACCGGCATCTCGGCCGCCGACCGGGCGGCCACGGTGCAGGCGCTGCTGGACCCATCGACCCGGCCGGACGATCTGATCCGCCCGGGCCACCTGTTCCCGCTGCGCTACGCCGAGGGCGGGGTGCTGCGGCGGGCCGGACACACCGAGGCTTCGGTGGATCTGGCCAGGCTGGCCGGGCTGTATCCGGCGGCGGTGATCTGCGAAACCATGAACCCGGATGGGACCATGGCCCGACTGCCGAACCTGGAGCAGTTCGCCGCCCAGCACGGGATCAAGATCATCTCCATCGCCCAACTGGTCGAGTACCGGCGGCGGACCGAGAAGCTCGTGCGCCGCGTGGCGGAGACGGTGCTGCCGAATACCCACGGCGCCTGGCGGGCCATCGCCTACGAATCGCTGGCCACCAGGGACACCCACCTGGTGCTCTCGATGGGCGACCTGAGCGCCCCCGAGCCACCGTTGGTGCGGATGCACTCCGAGTGTCTGACCGGCGACATCTTCGGCTCGACCAACTGCGCCTGCGTCCAACTGCTCCACGCCTCCATGGCCCTGATCGCACGCGAAGGGCGGGGCGTGGTGGTCTATCTGCGCATGCACCAGGGGCGAGGCATCGGCCTGGTGAGCTACCCGCGCTTCTCCTGGCGTGACGTGACCTGCGAGCCAGAGCTAGGCTTCCACCTGGGCTTCCCGTCCGACCCGCGGGACTACGGGATTGGGGCCCAGATCCTGGAGGACCTCGGCTTGCGGCACCTGCGCCTGCTCACGAACAACCCCCAGAAGCGGGCTGGGCTGCAGGGGTTTGGGCTGGAGATCGTGGAGGCCGTGCCCGTGCCGCCGCTGGCCGCCGTGCTACAACACGAGCAAGCTGCGCCCGCCCTGGCCGAGACCGCGGGCGTCAGGGACTGAACGAAGTCGACAGTTGACAGTCGACAGTCGACAGTCAATAGTCAATGGTCAACAGTGCAGGGTTCAAGGCGCTGCCCGCTTTCGGGCCCCGACTGTCGACTGTTAACTGTCGACTCGGTCGACTGTCGACTCGCTCGATCGAGGAGTGTCTATGGGCACCGTGTATGAGGGCCACCTGGCAGGCGCGGGCCTGCGCTTCGGCATCGTGGTCGCGCGCTTCAACGATGCCATCACCTCGCGTCTGCTGGCCGGCGCCGAGGACTGTCTCAAGCGGCACGGCGTCGCCCAGGCCGACGTGGATGTGGCCTGGGTGCCGGGCTCCCTGGAGATTCCCCTGGCCGCCCAGCGCATGGCCCGCTCCGGGCGGTACGCGGCGGTGATCTGCCTGGGCGCGGTGATCCGGGGCGCCACGTTCCACTTCGACCTGGTCGCCACGGGCGTTGCCCAGGGCGTCGCGCGGGTCGGACTGGAGACCGGCGTGCCGACGATCTTCGGGGTGCTGACCACCGACACCATCGAGCAGGCGGTGGAGCGGGCGGGCACCAAGGCCGGCAACAAGGGCTCCGACGCCGCCGCGGCCGCCATCGAGATGGCCAACCTGCTGCGCCAGATCGAGTAGACGGATTCTTGATTTTGGATTTTGGATTGGGTCGTTGCAGACGCCGATGGTAGGAGGTGGATGGGACGGGTTGGATACTCCTAATCCAAAATCCAAAATCCAAAATCCAAAATCCAGGATCGCTGTGGTGAACGCGGGCGGCTGGGGCACGGCTCTGGCCGTGGTGCTGGCCAGCCAGGGGCACGAGGTTCGCCTGTGGGCCCGCCGCCCGGAGTTGGCCGAGAGCATCAACCTGCGGCGCGAGAACTCGGACTACCTGCCGGGCGTGGCCATCCCTCCACCTATCCGGGCCACGGCCGACCTGGAGGCGGTCGTTGACGACAGTTCGGTTGTCGTCGTAGCCACCATTTCGCGCGCCATGCGCCAGATCGCGCGCCAGCTCGCGCCGCTGCTCGCTCCCTCCATGCTGGTCGTCCACGGGACCAAGGGCCTGGAGCAGGACTCGCTGCTGCGCATGTCGCAGGTGCTCGAGCAGGAGCTTGGCCCCTCCTTTCACGGCAAGGTGGCGGCGCTCTCCGGCCCCACCCACGCCGAGGAGGTGGGTCGGGGCATACCCACCGCGGCGGTGATCGCCTGCCCGGACCAGGAGCGCGCCCGCGCCCTCCAGCGGGTGTTCAACTGCCTCAGCTTCCGCATCTACACCAACCCGGACCACGTAGTGGTAGAGCTGTGCGGCGCGGTCAAGAACGTGGTCGCCCTGGCCACCGGCATCTCCGACGGCCTGGGCTTCAGCGACAACGCCCGCGCGGCGCTCATCACCCGCAGCCTGGCGGAGATCGGCCGTCTGGTCTGCGCCGAGGAGGGAGCCATCGCAACCGTCTTCGGGCTGGCCGGCATTGGCGACATCGTCGCCACCTGCACCAGCCACCACAGCCGCAACCGCTGGGCTGGCGAGCAGCTCGGGCGTGGGCGCAAGCTGGAGGACGTGCTGGCCAGCACCCGCATGGTGGTCGAGGGGGTGCCGGCCACCCGCGCTACCCTGGTGCTGGCTGAGCGCCGGGGCGTGGAGATGCCCATCGCCCAGCAGGTCTACGCCGTCCTGTACGGCGGCCGCACCCCCCGCGACGCGCTGATGCAGCTCATGGGGCGGGAGACGACTGGGGAGTAGGCGGCCCCGCCAAGCCCGCACAGGCGCGCGGGTGCGGGTCACGTGTCCGTGCGGAGCGCAGGCCGCCCCTGGGAGCGCCGCCCCTGGGAGCGCAGACCGGTTGACAGCAGTCTGGTTGACTGATCTC
>JACQUR010000358.1 GCA_016210245.1 Chloroflexota bacterium | reverse complement strand
CCTGCAGGCGGCCGGCGTGCGACGAACCTCCACGTCGATACGGCGAGTCCCTTGCATATCTTGCATATCATGACTCAGCACTCAGCACTCAGCACTCAGCACTCGGTGGAGCCCTCGGTGGCCGCGGCCGTCCTGGTGAAGGACGAGGAGGCCGTGCTGGCGGAGTGTCTGGAGACCTTGCGCTGGGCGGACGAGCTGGTGGTGGTGGTGGACGAGGCGACGCGGGACCGCAGCGCGGAGATCGCGCGGCGCTTCACGGCGCACATACACGTGCGCCCATTCACCAGCTTTCCGGACCAGCGCAACGCTGCCCTGGCGCTGGCGTGCTCGGAGTGGGTGCTGTTCGTGGATGCCGACGAGCGGGTGAGCCCGGAGCTGGCGGCCGAGGTGCGGGCGGTGGTGGCTGCGCCCGGAGAGTGTGACGGGTTCTGGATCCCCCGCCGCAACGTCATCTGCGGCCGGGTGGTCCGCCACGCCGGTTGGTGGCCGGACGAGCAACTGCGCCTGCTCCGCCGCGCTCGGGCGCGCTTCGATCCCGAGCGGCTGGTCCACGAGCTGGCGACGCTGGAGGGGCCGGCCGGGCACCTGCGCCAGCCGTTCCTGCACTACAACTACGACAACCTGGCCGAGTTCTGCCGCAAGCAGGAACGGTACAGCGCCCTGGAGGCGCAGCGTCTCTTCCGCCTGGGCGCGCGGCCCCGGGCCCGCTCGTTCGTGGGCCAGCCAGCGCGCGAGTTCTGGCGCCGCTACGTCGCCTGGCAAGGCTACCGCGAAGGCTGGCTGGGCCTCGCCCTCTCAGCCCTGCTCGCCTGCTACACCCTGCGCAGCCAGCGCCGCCTCGCCGCCCTGTGGCGCGCGCGCGGCAGCGACCCAGCAGGCCACCCCACCTCGTAGGGGCGACCCGGATGAGAGTTTCCTGTGGAGGCGCATCCCGCTCGATTCCCGGAACGGCTGCCGGCTTTCTTCATCGAGTTCCTTACGGACTCGGGGGACGTAGTGCTCGACTTCTTCGCAGGGTCCAAATACGACTGGCGCCGCTGCCGAAGTGGCTGGGCGGCTGTCATCAGCATGGGCTCGAGGTCCTGCAACTCTGTCTCCTCCTCCGGAGTCAGCGCCTCGCCACATTCCACCCGGGCGTGCAACTCGTCGTGGCGGGCCAGCACGTCGGCCGGCACGTCCGCGAGGAGACGGTACCTGAACTCCATCTGGTCCTCCCACACTGAGGATACCCCCGTGACGCCGAGATCTCCAACCTCGCACGATCCTGCAAGCTCGCAGGGTAGGGTTGGCTGCAATCTCGGAGCAAAGTGGCACAGCCGGAATCGGGGAGACAGCGTAGAAGATGGGGCGCCTAGCCTGGCTGGTACAGCTTGAGGTCAGGAATGCGGGAGAAATCCCTGAGGTTGCGAGTCACCAGGATCAGGTGGTGGTGGAGGGCGGTAGCAGCGATCAGGAGATCCGGATCGCCAACGACCCGTCCGCTGCGACGGAGTTGGCCACGGATTCGGGCGAAGCGCTGCATGATGGGGCGATTCAGCGTAGGTCACAGTTCAACGGGTGGCCGCGTCGAGCGCCGACGGCTTTCGTAGATATCGGCAATCAGCCGATCGGTGTCCACGACGCCCTCCCAGCCCCCGAGGGAGGAGAGGAAGGCCTCATGGTCGGCCCTGGTCTTTGCCCGCCTCGGGCGCTTAGGAGACCGCCTGGCGGGCATGAGGATGGCGAGATCCTCGCCGTCCCGCCTCAAGAGACGTGGCTCGTTGGTTCCGCGCACTTCCTCCGCGAGCCGCAGCAGTTCTGGCACGCGGCTGACATCGATGACCTTGAGTTCTCTGGCCATGGCGACTACCTCCCCTCGCAGCCAGGGCTATTATCGCATGGAGCTCGCGTGGGTTCAGCAGATGCGGGGCAGCGGGTCGCCCACCAGCATGTCGAGGACGCGCAGGCCGCCCCAGGGGGTCCGCAGCAGGACGCGGCCGCGGGGTTTGTCCGTCACCACCCCAATGAGGGCGGCTTCCTGGCCGTCGGGGTGGGCGCGCATGGCGGCGAGCACGGCCGGGGCGGCTTCGGGGGCGACCAGGGCGAGGAGTTTGCCTTCGTTGGCTACGTAGAGGGGGTCGATGCCCAGGATCTCGCAGGCGCCGCGCACCTCGTCCCGCACGGGCACCTGCTCCTCCTCGACCACGATGCCCACCCCCGAGTGCTGGGCGATCTCGTTGAGCACCGTGGCTACGCCGCCGCGGGTAGGGTCCTTGAGGCAGTGGATGCCGGCCGTTGCCCCGAGCATGGCCTGGACCAGGGAGGCGAGGGGGGCGGTGTCGCTGGCGAGCTCCACCTCCATGTCCAGCGCACCTCGGGCCAGCATGATGGCCATGCCGTGTTCGCCGATGGGGCCGCTCACCAGCACGCGGTCGCCGGGCCGGGCGTTCCAGGCGGAGATGGTCTCGGGACGGCGAATGGCCCCGACGCCGGTGGTGTTGATGAACAGGCCGTCGGCCTTGCCGCGCTGGACGACCTTGGTGTCGCCGGTGGCGATGGCCACCCCGGCCCGGGCGCTGGCGTCCGCCATGGAGAGGACGACGCGGCGCAGGTCGTCCATCGGGAAGCCTTCCTCCAGGATGAAGCCGGCTGACAGATACAGCGGCTCGGCTCCGGCCATGGCCAGGTCGTTCACGGTGCCGTTGACGGCAAGCTGGCCGATGTCCCCGCCGGGAAAGAAGATCGGGTTGACCACGAAGGAGTCGGTGGTGAAGGCGATCCGCAGATCTGAAGACGGGTCCACGGAGAAGACGGCGTGGTCGTCCAGCTTCTCCAGCAGCGGGTTGCGGAAGGCCGGCAGGAAGAGCTGCTCGATGAGCTCCGAGGTCAGCTTGCCGCCGCTCCCGTGGCCCAGCAACACGTGAGTGTGCGCGAGGGCGGGCAGCGGACATATGGTTCCTGCTGCCGCACGTGGTCCGTCGCTCATGGGAAACCTCTCTCCGGACCTGGTTCAGTCAGGTTCTTCCCCCCGAAACTCAGGGGGGCGCTTCTGGAAAAACGCCGAGAGGCCCTCGGCGAAGTCGGCGCCTTCGGCGATGCGGGTGAGGGCGGAAAGCTCGCGCGCCAGGTGGTCTTCCAGGGCTCCCATCCCCGCCGCCTCGTTGAGCAGCCGCTTCATGATGCCGTAGGCCTCCGTCGGCCCCGCCGCGAGCTGCTGGGCCACGGTCCGCCACGACTCTTCAAAGGCGGGGGCCGGGAAGACCGCGGTGACCAGGCCCAGGTCCTGCGCCTCGCGCGCCGACAGGCGGGGGTTCAGGAACGCCAGCCCCAGCGCGCGGCGGAGGCCCAGCAGGCGGGGCAGGAGGAAGGTAGTGCTCTCGGCCCCGGTCAGGCCGGTGCGCGCGTAGGCCCACTCGAAGCACGCCCCCTCGGCGGCGAAGACGAGGTCGCAGGACATGGCCAGGCCAAACCCGCCCGCGGCCGCGATCCCTTCGACCACAGCGATGAAGGGCTTGGGCGCGCGCCGGATCTCGGAGATGGTGGCGTGCAGGTACTCGAGGATCTCCTTGAAGGCGACGCCATAGCCTGGCTCGACCCCCTTCGCTTCCGGGCGCAGGTAGGCCAGGTCGTCGGCCTCCCCGCCCTCGCGCACGTACTTCAGGTCGGCCCCGCTGCAGAACACGCCGTGGGAGCCCCGCAGCACAGCGCAGCGGACGGTGGCGTCGCGGGCCAGTTGGAGCCCCGCCCGGCGCAGGTCGCGGGCAGTCTCGGGGTCCAGGGAGTTGAACCGCTCGGGCCGATCGATGACCACGATCCCGACCGGCCCCTCGCGCTCGAGCCGAATGGTCTCCCGCCGCATGCTACCTCACGGCCTCCTGCTCGAAGAATCCCTCGATCGACTGTCCGTACTCGGACCAGATCTTGCAAGTCCCCTCGCTGCTCACCATGCAGGCCCCGACCGGGTGCGCGGGCGTACACTCCTTGCCGAACAGCGGGCAGTCCCGAGGGCCAGCGATGCCGGCCATGATGTTGCCGCACAGGCACTGCTGGACCAGGGCGGAAGGCGCGGCGCTGCTCCAGAGCTGCCTCAGGCCGCCCTGGAGGTCGAACCGCTTGCGGGCATCCACCCAGGCGAACTCGTCCCGCAGGCGGAGGTTGGAGTTGGGGATGTGAGCGATCCCGCGCCACCTGCCGCCGACCGCCTCGAAGGCCCGCCAGAGAAGCGCCTGGGCCGGGCGGTTGCCGGCCGGGGTGCAGCAGCGCGGAAAGGCGTTCACCACCCGCGCTTCGCCATCGCGGATCAGCTCCAGCAGCTTCGCCAGCGCGGCCAGGATGTCCAGCGGCTCGAACCCGCCCACCACCACCGGGAGCCGGTGCCGCCGCACGAAGGGCTCGAAGATCTTCCAGCCCGTAATCGCGGCGGCGTGGCCGGCCGCCAGGAAGCCCTCCACCTTCGTGCCCGGCATCTCGGCTACGATCTCCATGGCCGGGGGGATGTACTTGTGGGCCGAGAGCACGGAGAAGTTCCTGGGGGGATCGGCCAGGACCACGGCCGCGGTGGCCACGGCCGTGGTCTCGAACCCGGTGGCAAAGAAGACCACCTCTCGATCGGTCCGGGCGGCCAGGGCCACCGCCTCCGTCGCGCTGTAGATCACCCGCACGTCGGCGCCCTGGGCCTGGGCTTCGGCCAGCGACACCACGCTGCCAGGGACGCGTACCATGTCGCCATAGGTGGTGATGGTATGCCCCAGCCGAGCCAGCACCACCGCCTCGTCCACCTCGGGCTCGTCGGTCACGCACACGGGGCAGCCCGGCCCCATGATGACGTGCAGCCGCGGCGGCAGGACGCTGCGCAGGCCGAAGCGGGCGATGGCCTGCTCGTGGCTGCCGCACACATGCATCACGGCCACCTCGCGGCCGATCTCGTCGCACAGCCGCTCCAGGGTCCTGAGCAGCGCCCGCGCCTTGTGCGGGTCGCGGAACTGCTGGCTGAAGGACTTGCTCTGGCCCCCGATAGACTGCTGCACCGCGCTCCTCTCTGAGCCGAGTTGACAGTTGACAGTCGACAGCTCACTGTCGACTGTCAACTGTCAACTGTCAACTCGGCATGTCACCCTGCCGCCTGGAGGTCCGTTCTCACGTCCTGGGCCATCAAGTCCTCCGCCTGGATCAGCTCCTCGTAGAAGGCCAGCGTCGCCGCCACCTCCTCGTCGGGGATGCGCTTGATGGCGAAGCCCACGTGGTTGAGGACGTAGTCGCCCGGCTGCACCGGCTCGTCCACCAGGTCCAGGCGAATCCGCTTCTTGACCCCCCAGAAGTCGACCAGGGCGACCATTCCATCCACCTGGACGATCTGGCCTACGACGCCGAGACACATGGCCCCGCCTCCTTCCCCACCTTCCCAGCCCGCACCCTGGCGTTGGCGATCACCGCCTGCCCGAGGGCGATGCCGCCATCGTTGGGCGGGACCTGGCTGGGTACGTAGACCTGGAAGTCCAGCGCGGCCAGCCGCGGCACGACGCGCCCCAGCAGGAAGGCATTCTGGAAGACTCCTCCGCCCAGCACCACCCGGTCCAGCCCGTGCTCCGCTCGGATGCTACCACAGAGGGCCGCCACGGCTTCCGCGAGCGTGTTGTGAAACTTGGCCGCGACGCAGGCAGGCTCCGTTCCGTTCAACAGGTCGTCCACCACCCCGCGGATGGTCGCCTCCACCCGCAGGACCAGGGGCCGGCTCCCGTCGTCGATCGTATAAGGATAGCGCTCCTGGCAGGCCTCGTCGGCAAGCACCTCCAGCTCCACCGCGGCCTGCCCTTCGTAGTTGGCCACGTCCCGCACTCCAACCAGGGCGGCAACCGCGTCGAAGAGCCGGCCCAGGCTCGAGGTCGGCGGACTATTGATACCCTTTCGGAGCATCTGCTTCAAGACGGCCCAGCGGCCGCGGTCGAGCCGCCGCATGAAGTCGAGGCCGAGCGCTTCCATCTCGTCCCCGTACGCGGCGTGGAGGTAGGTCGCCGCCATGCGCCAGGGCTGGCGGATGGCCTGCGCGCCGCCCGGCAGGGGCATGGGGGCCAGGTGGGCCACCCGGGTGCAGTCCAGGTAGTCGGCCACCAGGAACTCGCCGCCCCAGAGGGTCCCATCCAGGCCGTAGCCCAGCCCGTCGAAGGCCACGCCGATGGCAGGCCCCTCCAGACCGTGCTCGGCCATGCAACTGGCAATGTGGGCGTGATGGTGCTGCACGCCCACCCTGGCCACGCCCGGCAGCTCCAGCGCGTACTTGGTGGAGAGGTACTCGGGATGGAGATCGTAGGCGACTACCGTGGGGTGGACGTCGAACAGGCGCGCGAAGCGCTCGATCCCCTCCGCGAAGGAGGCGAGGGTCTCCCAGTTCTCCAGGTCGCCGATGTGGTGGCTCACCAGGGCATGGCGCCCCTTGCCCAGGCAGAACGTGTTCTTCAGCTCGGCCCCGCAGGCCAGGACCGGCTCGGCAAACGGGACGCGCAGGGCGATGGGCCGCGGCGCGTAGCCCCGCGAGCGGCGCAGGAGCAACTCCTGGCCGCCGAGCACGCGGGTGACCGAGTCGTCGCAGCGGGTGTGGATCGCGCGGTCGTGAACCAGGAAGGCGTCGGCCAGGGGGCCGAGCCGATGGAGCGCGTCCTCGTCCTGGTAGGCGATGGGCTCCTCGCTCCGGTTGCCGCTGGTCATGACCAGGACCGACCGCGCTGCCTCGAGCAGCAGGGAGTGGAGGGGTGTGTACGGGAGCATCAGCCCCAGCAGGCGGTGGCCGGGGGCGACCTCGGGGGCCACCGGACTCGGCTCCCGGCGGCGGAGCAGCACGATGGGCCGTCGCTCGGACGCGAGCAGCTCCGCCTCGGCCTCCGTGACGCAACACAGGCGGTCGACCGCCTCGAGGTCCGGGGCCATGAGGGCGAAGGGCTTATCCTCGCGGTGCTTCCTCCGCCGCAGCCTCTCTACAGCCTGGGCATCGAAGGCGTTGCAGGCGAGGTGATAGCCGCCCAGCCCCTTCACGGCCAGGATAGCCCCTTCCTGGAGCAACTGCGCCGCGCGGACGATGGGGTCGGCACCGTCGATCTCCTGGCCGGCGCGGTCCAGCAGCCGCAGGCGGGGGCCGCAGCGCGGGCAGGCGTTGGGCTGGGCATGGAAACGCCGGTCGCTCGGGTCGTCGTACTCGCGCTGGCAGTCCGGGCACATGCGGAAGACGGCCATGGTGGTCCGCTCGCGGTCGTAAGGCACGTCCTGGATGAGGGTGAAGCGAGGCCCGCAGTTGGTGCAGTTGATAAAGGGGTAGTGGTAGCGACGGTCGGAGGGGTCGAACAGCTCGCGCAAGCAGTCGCTGCACGGAGCCGTGTCGGCGGGGACAGGCTGGGACTCGCCGGGCTGGATGTGGCTGGAAAGGATCTCGAAGCTGGCGCTGCCCACGGACGGCACGTCCGCGACCGCCACCGCCTCCAGGCGCGCCAGGGGTGGCGCCTCGGCCTGGAGGTCGTGGAGGAAGGCATCCAGCGCCCCGGGCCGGCCCTCGATCTCCAACTCCACCCCGGCCGAGTGATTGAGCACCCAGCCTCCGAGCCCGTGCCGGGTGGCGAGGCGGTACACGAACGGTCGAAATCCGACCCCCTGCACGGTGCCCCACACCTGGATGCGCCGGCGCGCGACCGCTACCACGGTGATTGCAGATTTGAGATTTGAGATTTGAGATTTGAGATTTGAGAGTGCAGATTGCAGAGTTCAGCTCTGCAATCTGCACTCTCAAATCTCAAATCTGCAATCACCGGATCACCTCGATGCGCGTGAGCACCAGGTCGGGCGCCACCGCCTGCGGGATGCCCTGCTGGTCGCACGAGGGGCAGGTGCCGCGGTCTCTCGTGCTCAGGTAGGAGGTGCCGCACTCCCAGCAGTGCTCCGCCACCTCCTGCCACTCGATGGCCAGCTCCGCGCCCTCGGCCATGGTCCCGGGGCTCATGAGCGCGAACAGCGTCTCGACCGCCTCCGGCGTGGCGTGCCCGCCCGGCGCCAGGGCGAAGGTGACCCGCTCGATGCGCCGCGCCCCCGCCTGCTCCGCCACCCGGGCCGCGCGCCGCAGCGCCTCGGCCAGCAAGCCCACTTCATGCATTCCTGCACTCGCTTCTTGATGAGCCAGAGCCCGTAGTGCCCGGGGAGTTATCCGAGCCGCGACCGTGAGGCCCTTCGACCGGCTCAGGTCCTTCGACCGGCTCAGGTCCTTCGACCGGCTCAGGTCCTTCGACCGGCTCAGGTCCTT
>JACQUR010000362.1 GCA_016210245.1 Chloroflexota bacterium | reverse complement strand
GGCCACGGGGCGTGGAGCGGCTCGCCCGCGCAGACAGAATGTCTGCGCTCCCAGGCAGCCCCACGCTCCCAGGCAGGCCGGCGCTTCGCGCGCAAAATCGTGAACCGCACCCGTTGGCGGGAGGCAGTCGGCGGGAGGCAGTCGGCGGGAGGCAGTCGGCAGGAGGCAGGAGGCAGCGCCTCCCGGCTCGTGCCGAGCCTCTCGAAGGACTCCGCGTCTCCGCGTCCTCGCGTCTCCCTGTCCCCCGCCCGGAGGCCCTGTGGTATCATTCCTGCATTGGCGCTGCCTGATCCCCCAGGGGCCACTGCACCAGAAACCCCTCTGGAAGGCATATGAACCTCGAAATCCTCGCCATCGTCCCGATCCTCAGCTTGCTGATGCTCGTCCACGAGTTGGGGCACTTCATCACCGCCCGCCGCGCGGGCATCACCGTGCAGGAGTTCGGCTTCGGCCTACCCCCTCGCATCTTCGGCATCCGCCACAACGGGATCGTGTACTCGCTCAACTGGGTCCCCTTTGGCGCCTTCGTCAAGATGCTCGGGGAGGAGGACCCGGGCCAGCCCGGCAGCTTCGCCTCCAAGGGGGTCCTGACGCGAGGCATCGTCCTGGCAGCCGGCGCGGGCATGAACTTCCTGCTGGCGGTGGTCGTGTTTGCCGCTGGCCACCTGGTGGGCTGGCCCACCTTGCGAGAAGACCTGCCCGTCGAGATCGCGGAGGTGGTGGCGAACTCCCCGGCCCAGGCGGCCGGGCTCCAGGCGGGCGACGTGGTCTACACGTTCAACGGCCAGGAGGTGCGCGGTGCCACGGCGTTCCGTGCCCTGACCGAGCGGAACCTGGGCCAGACGGTGGCCCTGGGCATCAAGCGTGGCCAGCAGGACGTGCAGGTGGCGCTGGCGCCCCGCGCCCGCCCACCGGAGGGTGAGGGCTACATGGGGGTCCGACTCGCCTCGCCCGTTCAGCCCACCCAGTACCCAATCCACGAAGCGCTGTGGCAAGGGCTGCTGCTGACGCTGCGGGTCATTGGCCTCACCCTGGCCGCACCGGTGATGCTGCTGCAGGGCCTGCTGACCCCGGACGCGGTGCGCCCGATCGGCCTGCCCGGCATGGCCCAGGTCGCCTCGCAGGCGGTCGACTTCACGGCCGACACGGGCTGGTGGTATCCCATCTTCTGGGTCGTCGGCGCCTTCAGCGCCGGCCTCTCGCTGGCCAACATGCTCCCGCTGCCCGCGCTGGACGGTGGACGGCTGCTGTTTGTGGTCATCGAAGCCCTGCGCGGCCGCCGCGTCTCCCCGGAGCGCGAGGCCGCCATCCACTTCGTCGGGCTGGTGGTCCTGCTCACGCTGATGCTGCTGATCTCGGTCAACGACCTGCTCTCGCCCCTGCCGGCGGTCAACTTTGACTTCCGCTAGCCAGAAACCGCTCGACGGCTTGCAGGTTCACGGCCTCGACGAGCCCATCCGTCTGGAGGTCTGCCACTAGCGCCTGCAGGAAAGCCTGCGCGGCGGGCGCGAGGTGCTGGCGGACGCGCCGGGCGAGCACGAACTGGCCGAACAGCGGCGGGCCGGCCACGTCCAGCACCTTCAGCCGCCCCGCCGCCACCTCCAGCGCCACGCTGCTGTAGAACACGAACCCGGCCCCCATGCCGTTGGCGACCACGCGCTTGATCGGCTCCATGCTCTCGAACTCCATCTCGATGCGCGGCTCGATGCCGGCTTCGCGCAGCCACTCGTCGCACAGCCGGCGGGTCACCGTGGTCTCCTGCGACAGCACGACCAGCGGGAGGCTGGCCAGGGCCGCGCGCGGCATCGCGCGTGGCCAGCGCCTCAGAATGGGATGCTCGGGCGCGACGACGAGCACGAGCGGGTCGCGGTAGAGCGGCTCGGTGGCCAGGCCGTGGGGCATCTGCACGCCGACCACCACGGCGAAGTCGACCGTCCCCCGCAGCACCTGCTCGAAGATCCTGGGGGCAGTGTCCACCCGCAGCTCGACCCGCAGCCCGGGGTGGCGACGCCGAAACCGCGCGACCACCTGGGGCAGCACGTAGTTCCCGGGGGCGGGGCCGGCGCCCAGGACCACCTGGCCTCCGCTCAGCCCTCTGAGGGCGGCAAGCTCGCCGCGCAGGGCGTCGACCTGGACGAGGATGTCCACGCCGTGGCGATAGACCAGCGCGCCGGCCTCGGTCGGCTGCACGCGCCCACCGAGGCGCTCCAGCAAGGGCAAGCCAAAGGCCAGCTCGAGGCTGCGCACGTGCTGGCTCACCGCTGGCTGCGTCAGGTGGAGCTGGCGCGCTGCGCGCGTGTAGCTGCCGTGGTCGACCACCGCGCAGAAGCTGCGGAACTGCTCCAGGTACATTCGGCCTCCAGACCAGGGGGTTGAAGGTTGGAGGTTGAAGGTTGGTTCCAACATTCAACCTCCAACCTTCAACCCCCAACCCCCTGGCCATAAGCCAAACCCATACTCATATGCAGAACCTCGATCATCACCACCATACGCCAGGAGTAGAGTGGAGGCAAGGGGCACAGGGCCGGGCCGATCCCGGGCGGCCGACGGGCCTGGGCCAGGCGAGAACGCAGGAGGCGAACGTGAGCAAGTACGCGATCATCGACGCAGATGGACACATCCTCGAGTCCGTGCCAGGCATCCGCGAGTTCCTGGAGCCGCGCTGGCAGCGCAAGGCGCTCTTCCCCAGCGACGTGTGGGACCGCGACCTGCGCGGCAAGCTCGGGCACACCCCAAAGGGCCCCCAGGACCACCTGACTGCGCAGGAGGTGGACGGGATCGACACCATGGTGCTCTATCCCACCGCCGGGCTCGGCTTCGGCACGCTGCGCGAGACCGACTTCGCTGTGGCGCTGGCGCGCGCCTACAACGACTGGCTCTACCACTTCTGCCTGGCCGACCCGGCCCGACTGAAGTTCGCGGCTCTGATCCCGGTCCAGGACCCACCGTCGGCCGCGGAGGAGCTGCGACGGGCGGTCACGCAGTTGGGCGCGGTCGGGGCCATGCTGCCGACCAACGTTCCGCAGCGCCCGGACTGGGGCCACCGCTCCTTCGACCCGATCTACGCCGAGGCCGAGCGGCTGGACATCGGGCTATCGTTCCACGCCACCCTGCGCGAGTCGGTCGGGCTCCAGCGCTTCGAGAACTTCATCAACATCCATACGGTGGGCCACCCGGTCGAGCAGATTATGGCCCTGTGCGGCTCCGTGGTGGGCGGCGTGTTCGAGCGCTTCCCCAGGCTGCGGATCGCCTACCTCGAGGCGGGCATCGGCTGGGTGCCCTACATGATGGACCGCCTCGACGAGGAGGTCGAGAAGCGGGGCGCGGATGAGGCACCCTACCTGACCAGGCTGCCGAGCGAGTACATTCGCAGCGGGCGCATCTTCTTCGGGGTCGAGTGCGAGGAGAAGACCCTCCCGGACGGCGTGCGCTGGGGGCTGGAGGATACGCTGCTCTACTCGTCCGACTACCCGCACTGGGACGCCGACTGGCCCGGCACCGTCCGCGCCGTCGTGGAGCGGGACGACCTGTCCGAGAGCGTCAAGCGCAAGATGCTTCATGCCAACGCGGCCCGGTTCTACGGACCGCGCGTCCTGGCGGGGCTCGAGACGCCCGTGGCCGAGGCGGCCTAGTACACTGTGACTCCTGATTCGTAGGGTGCGATTCACGATATTGCGGGCGAAGCGCCGGCCTGCCTGGGAGCGTGGGGCTGCCTGGGAGCGCAGACATTCTGTCTG
>JACQUR010000383.1 GCA_016210245.1 Chloroflexota bacterium | reverse complement strand
GCCCAGGGGCGCGGACGGGCGGGCAGAGACGCCCGCCCCACCGGGGTTCGCCCGCCCCACCGGGGTTCGCCCGCCCCACCGGGGTTCGCCCGCCCCACCGGTCCGTCCCCGATGCCCTGCACGGTGCGGAAAGCAGAGGGAATCACCCGGAATTGGTATGACTTCAGAGCTGTGGCAAGGAACCAGTGTGTCATTGTTGATTGGCACGGTAGCTGGCAGTGTGGTAAACTGGGCTTCAGGAGGACTACCATGCCAGCCAACACTGGAGGGCGCGCTCGGGCGCGCTTGTCCATCGACGTGGAGCCGGAACTGCGGCGCAGGATCAAGATTGCGGCGGCGGAGAGGGATCTCTCGGTCAAGGACTACGTTGTGGCGGTCTTGCGCCGGGCGCTGGAGGCCGAGGGGCATCTCCAGACGCCCGCCGAGGGTATGGCGTGGGCGCAGCTCTCGGCGCGCTCTTTCGCTCGCGACTGGGAGTCGGAGGAGGACCAGGTCTATGACCGCCTTGCGTAGAGGCGACGTCGTCCTGGTTCCCTTTGACTTCACCGACCGCTCGGGGGGCAAGTGGCGCCCGGCTGTGGTGGTTTCCAGCGACCCCTATAACCAGCAGACGCCTGACGTGTTGATTGCCTCGATCACCGGCAATCTGAACGCGGTCCCACATCCAGGCGACCATGCGCTCGCCGATTGGCCCGCCGCCGGGCTCCTGAGGCCATCCCTGGCGCAGACCAAGCTCGCCACCGTCGAGGCATCGATCGTCGGACGCAGGCTCGGAACGCTCTTCGCTGCCGACATGGTCGCCTTCGAGCGCGGCCTGCGCGAGGCGTTGGGGCTGTAGCGCGAGACAGCAGGATGAACGACCTCAACCGCGCTCGACTGCTGAAGAAGCCGTGGGCTGGTCGGGCGCGCTAGGGCCGCGCGGCGACGAGAACCAGCCTGCCAGGCTGCACCGTTGCCGATCGGATGTGGAACCGCTGGTCGGCCAGGAGCTGGTCGACCGGCCCCTGCACGGACTGCTCGATCGGCCGGCGCGCAGCCTCCGGTAGCGGAATGCCGCCGAGGCGAGCGTCGCGGACCCCCACCAGCAGGCGCCCCGCCCGCGCCTCCACGGTGAAGGTGAGGCTGACCGGGAGGCTGGCCGAGCCGGCCTGGGCCGTGCCGCTGGCGACGATCTCCCCGTTGCGCACCTGGACCGACAGGTCGCGGGCTGCCGCCGGGCCCAGCGGCGTGTCGCCCAGAGCTCGGCCTGCCAGCATGCCGTTCAACTGCGCCGCCAGCGTGGCTTCGTCCAGCTCGACGGCCATCTCGCCCGGGCCGGCGACGCCTGCCACGCGGGGGCCAACCGTCGGCAGCGGAGGCGCCTCGGGCGGCGGCGGCTGGAGCAGCCTGCCAGCGGCCACGGCGCCAACGCCGAGCAGCAGGAGCGCGAGGAAGGCCAGTCGCAGCATGGGCAGCTCCGCGGGCGTGCCAGGGGCCAGCCTCCCGGCCCGACTGGGCGCTCGGCGGGCCTCCTACCTGGGTAGTATCAGGGATGGCTGGTTACGACGGGGTGAACGCACGACCTGCCGGTATGAACGACCGGTTACACTCGCTCATGCCAGGCCGGTCGTGCAGACACCCCGCAGAGACTTATGTCGAGACAGGTGCGGGCAGGTCGAGGTGGAGGAGTTGGCCAAGGCCGGGCACGACCTCCCGAAGGCCACAGGCGCGCAGGCTGTACCACAGAGCGGCCTGGTTGCTGGCAATCACCGGGCGCTGCAGCTTGCTTTCGATCGCTTCGATGGCCTCCAGGCTGTGGATGTTGGTGCAGCTCAGGAAGTAGGCGTCGGCGCGCGGATCGGCGTGCTCCAGCGTTACCTGCTCCCAGACGCTGGGAGGGACGGCCGCGTACGCACCGCCGCCGGGCAGGTTCATCGCCAGGTCCCGCACGACCTCCACGCCCGCCTGGGCGAGGAAGGCGCTCTCGTGCTCGTTGATCTCCTTCGGGTAGGGACTGAGCAGCACGAGCCGGCGCGCCCTCAGCACCTGGAACGCCGCGAGGAGGGCCGAGGCGACGGTGGTCGCCGGCTGTCCGGTCGCCTGGCGGATCGTCTCGATCACCTGCCGCTCGGCTTCCAGGCCGGCTTCCATGGCCGAGCCGGTACAGTGGAAGACGATGAGGTCGCACCTGGCGTCGGCCAACGCCCGGGCCGCCTCGGCGATCCTGGGGTGCAGCTCGGACAGGGGGACATGATTGGCGCCGGTCATACGCAGGCGCGTGACGTGGGTCACGACTCCGCTCGGCGCGTAGCGGTGGAAGTGTACCTCCGTGAGCTGGTTGGACGAGGGAATGATCAGCCCGATGCGGGCTCGCGCAGGGGTGAGGACCTGGGCCACGAGACACCTCCTTCAGCATGCTCAACCGAATCGCTGCTGCACCCGCAAGGGTACCGCAGTCACGCCGCACCTTTCACCCTGGTGGCCCTCCAGACGGCAGGGCAGAGGGCGATATACAATCGTGCGCGCGTAGGGACAAGGAGGAGGAGGTAGCGGATGGCGGTGCTGGCGATCGTTCCGGCGCGGGGCGGCTCCAAGGGGCTGCCGCGCAAGAACATTCGGATGCTGGCCGGGCAGCCGGTGATCGCCTACGCGATCCAGGCCGGGCAGCAGGCACGACTGGTCGACCGGGTCATTGTCTCGACCGACGACCCGGAGATCGCGGACGTAGCCGCGCGCTTCGGGGCGGAGGTCCCGTTCTTGCGGCCCGCCGAGCTGGCGGCCGACGACACGCCTGACCTCCCGGTGTTTCAGCACGCGGTGCGGTGGCTGGAAGAGCACGAAGGCTACCGTCCCGAGCTCATCGTCAACCTGCGGCCCACCTCCCCGTTACGCCGACCCGAGCACGTGGATGGCGCCATCCAGCTCCTGCTGGAGAGCGGGGCGGACTCGGCCAAGACGGTCTGTCTGGCGCGCCAGCACCCGCACAAGATGTGGCGGCTGTGCGGCACGGAGCTGCTGCCCTTCCTGGACACGCACTTCCGCCTGGAGCGCGGGCCGGATGTGCCGCGCGCCGAGCTGGAGCCGGTGTACTGGCAGAACGGGCTGGTAGACGTGATGCGGCGCGAGCTGCTGATGGAGCGGAACATGACCATCGGCGGCCTCGTAGCCGGCTACGTGACCGAGCCCGAGGTCTCGATCGACCTCGACGGCCCGCTCGACTTCCTGCTGGCGGAGGCGCTGCTGGCGCAGCGTGCCCGCTAGCCTGGAGGTATTTGAAGCACGAATTGGCCAGAAGCTGGCGAGGCTTGCTCAGCCCTAACCCAGTCGAGGTTGCGACCCACCAGCAACTCGGCCATCCTGGCGTGGTGCGTGTTCTTCATCGCCACCTCGGTCGTGTCAAAGCGGTATCTGGCCGCGAGAAACCTGATCTCGGGTGTGTTGTCGTACGTTATCAGGAAGCCGCCCGCGAGCGTGCTGGCAACTTGAAACAGCTCCTCGTGGTCGATCGTGGAGTGAGTGTAGAGCCTCCTGCCAGCTACTGTGTACGGTGGATCGATGAACCACGCAACGTCACGGCGCTGGGCATTGCGCCTCAGGAAGTCAACGCCATCACCATGCACGAAGGTGATTCGCCGCTTCATGGCGGCAATCGCCAGGATGCGCCTCCGCAGCGTCTCGGGATACCAGCGCGACGACACCCCCCGTCCCCTCTCCCCATCCTTCATCAGGCTTGCCCCCGGGGCGAGGATCCCTCCCCGCTGCACTCTGTTTCTCACGAGCGTGGCGAATGCTCGCTCATAGAGTGAGTGTGGTGGACACGCCAGCAGGGCCGTGACTGCACCACGTGACATCTCAAACCTTGACACGTCCTCAGCCAACTTCTCGGCGTGTCCGTTGAGGATCGTCTGCCAAACCGCTGCGATGTCTGCGTCGAGTTCGACCAGCGTGGCTCGGTCGGCCAGGTTCTCGAAGACGGCCGTGAGCCCGATACTGGCCCCACCGGCAAACGGCTCTACCAGTTCAACCGCGGAAGGAGTGAGGCTCCGCAGCCAGCACCTGGCGTACGGCACCAGCCAGGTCTTGCCGCCCGGATATCGGAACGGGCTGCGATGAGGCACCGAGGATACGTTGACAATCCTCATGCTCCTGGCCACATTCATATCGCTCACCGTAGCCTCCAAACCGTTGACTTACGATCATCTCCAGTATGAATCAGTCTGCCGCACACCTCCAAAGAAAGGATAGAACTGATATTCGATATGTGTCAACACCCCCGTAGCCGGCCCCGTCTTGACGCCCCTCCGTCCGTGTGTGATAATCCCGCCGCCCTCTGACTGAGCAACGCGCCGGCAGGATGGAGCCTCGTTCGCTCACGCTCCGGCGCTCCCGAGCCGCTTGACAGTGAACCGCAAGCCACTTCGTTGCCTGATCGTCGGGCTGGGATCGGTCGGACGCAGACACCTTGCCAACCTGCGTAGCCTCGGCTGCCGGGACATTCTGGCCGTGCGCGTGCGCGGCCTGCCGGTGGCGGAACTGGGAGACGTGCCGGTGTTCACCAGCCTGGAGGCCGCACTCGACCGGGAGCCGAACGTGGTCTTCGTAGCCAATCCCACCAGCCTGCACCTGGCCACCGCTCGACAGGCGATCGAGCGGGGTTGCCACGTGTTCGTGGAGAAGCCGCTCTCGCACACGGCCGAGGGCGTGGGCCCGCTCCTGCGCGCGGCTCGGGAGCGGGGCGTGGTGGGCACGGTGGGCTACCAGATGCGTTTTCATCCCTCGCTCCAGCACCTCGAGCGCCTGCTCGACCAGGGTGCTATCGGCCGCCCGCTCTCGGCCCGGGTGGAGTATGGCGAGTATCTGCCAGACTGGCACCCCGGGGAGGACTACCGCGCCGGCTACAGCGCGCGGCGCGACCTGGGGGGCGGGCCCATCCTCACCCTCAGCCACGCCCTCGACCTGGCGTACTGGCTGTTCGGACGCCCGGAGCGGATCGCGTGCCTGGCGGGCCACGTGAGCGCGCTGGAGGTGGATACGGAAGACACGGCCGACATGCTGCTCCACTACCCGGGCGGGCTGCTATGCTCGGTCCACGTGGACTACCTGCGGCGCCCGCCGCGCCGGGGGGTGGAGGTCGTGGGCGAGGCCGGGGTGCTGCGCTGGGATGATGCCTCCAGCGAGGTCGAGTGGTACCAGGCAGGAGCGCAGAGCTGGACCGTGGAGCCTGCCCCCCTGGCGTTCACGCGCAACCAGATGTTCCTGGACGAGCTGGCCCACTTCCTCGACTGCGTCCAGTCCGGCCAGCAGCCGCCAGTCGGGCTGGAGGATGGCGCCTGCGTGCTGGCGATGGCCCTGGCCGCGCTGGCCTCCGCCGAGAGCGGGCACTTGGTATCCCTGGATTCTGTTTTCACCACGGAGACACAGAGACACGGAGAGAATTGAGAAAAGGACTCCGTGTCTCCGTGTCTCCGTGGTGAACGTACCTTTTGGCTGCGGGGGCAGGTGGATGGCCACAGTGCAGGAGTTGTTCGATCTGCGGGGCCGGGTGGCGATTGTGACGGGGGCTGCCGGCCTGCTTGGGCGGAGGCACTGCGAGGCGCTGCTGGAGGCGGGGGCGGCGGTGGTGGTGGCCGACCTCGACGGTGGGCGCGCGGCCGAAACCGCGGCCGCACTCACCGGGTCCCTCGACCGCGCTGCGCTCGGGCTGCAGGCCGACGTGGCCGACCCAGCCTCCGTTGCCTCGATGGTCGAGCGCGCCGTGGCGGAGTTCGGGCGGGTGGACATCCTGGTGAACAACGCGGCGCTCACGGTCAAGGGTGGGTCTGTGGACGTGGCCGGCTACTTCGCGCCCTTTGAAGACTACCCGCTCGAGCTGTGGAACAAGGCCATCGCCATCAACCTGACCGGCATGTTCCTGTGCGCGCAAGCGGCGGGGCGCCAGATGCTCCGCCAGGGAGGCGGGGTGATCGTCAACATCGCCTCCACCTATGGGGTGGTGGCGCCCGACCAGCGCCTGTACGAGGGGGTCAAGAGCCCGTACGCGGACATCGCCTTCAATACCCCGGCCAGCTACGCCGTGACCAAGGGCGCGGTGCTCAGCCTCACCCGCTACCTGGCCACCTACTGGGCGGGGCGCAACATCCGCGTCAACAGCCTCGCCCCGCACGGCGTCTTCGACGGACACGATGAAACCTTCGTCCGCAACTTCAGCTCCCGCTCGCCCCTGGGGCGCATGGCGCACCGCGACGAGTACAAGGGAGCCCTGCTGTTCCTGGCCTCGGACGCCTCGTCCTACATGACCGG
>JACQUR010000372.1 GCA_016210245.1 Chloroflexota bacterium | reverse complement strand
GCCTCGGCGCTGCAGCAATTCGGTGAGCGCGCGTTGCGCGTAGGTGAGCTGGCGCAGCGCCAGGCGGAGCTGGATGGGCGCGTCCGCTTCCTGGTCCGCCGCGCGGGCCAGTTCGCCGTCCTGCAAGCAACGGGCAATGCGGTCCACCTCGTCGCAGAAGGCGCTCACGCTGCGGATGCGGAAGCGGCGGTGGCCATCGGCCGTGGCCGGGCCCGTGGGCCCGTGCCCGCCTGGCTCGCCAGCCGCTTCTTCTTCTGCTTCTGCCTCCTCCGGCCAGAGGTCGCGCTCGTCCTCCTCCGCCTCGGCTCGCGGCGCCCTGGGCAGGCGCGCCGGGGCTGCGGCCTTGGGCTGGCGGGTCGGCTCGGGCACCTCGCCCCGCTCGCCCAGCTCGAGCGCTTGCTCGACGGGCAGGTTGGGGCGATTAGCCGCGGCACGGCAGGCGCGGGCCAGCGCGGCGGCCGAGAGCCCTTGCTCGACCGCCAGTCTGGCCAGCGCCTCCTGGCGGCTCGCCTCCTTCACCACGCCCAGGTGCTGAGCGTGGGTCGCGCTCAGCGCTCCTTCGGCGACCAGGTCGCGCACGCCGGGCGCCAGCTCGCGCAGGCCCAGGTAACGGCGGACGCTGGCCAGGGACAGGCCAACGAGCCGCGCCACCGCCTGGTCCAGCTCCCGCTCCAGGGTGCCCGCCTGCTGGCGGGCGAGCTGGCGCCGCAGCCGGGCCAGCCCCTGGGCCGTATCCATGGCGTTCAACTCGCGCCGCTGCAGGTTCTCCAGCAGTTGCCGCACCACTCGCTCGTCGTCGCTGGCCTCGACCAGCAGGCAGGGGATCGTCGGCAACTCGGCCAGGATAGCGGCCTGGCGGCGGCGGCTGCCGTAGACCACGCGGTAGCCGCCGTTCTCGCGCGCCACCCCGATGGGCTGGAGCAGGCCGTAGGCGCGCAGGCTGGCTGCCAGCGTCCCCAGGTCATCGACGTCCGGCCCCTCCCGCCGAACGTTCTCCGGATCGGGCGCAATGGCCCGTGGATCGAGATCCAAGAGCAGAGTCTGTCTGGCCATCGGGCGCTCCTCCTGATCTGGGCATTCAGCCGCCAGCCATCAGCAATAGGCTGAGGATCAAGCGACGCGGCAATACTCAGGATAGTCGCAGTTGAGCGCCGGTGGGTGCCCGGTAACCTAACGATCGCGTCTCAGTTTTGCCCAGAGGGAGAGGGTCTTCCTTGGGGGCTTCCCCAAAGGAGTGGGCACCCTGTCTTGTGGCCGCCTGCTTTGGGGCTGTTGCCCCCTCCGGATGGCGCGGTCCAGCGCCCCGGCCCACCCCGGGCCCGGTCCGTAGGGGCAGACGGCCCTGTCTGCCCGCCGCGCAGAGCGCGGCAAAGCGTGGCGGAGCACCGGGGGCAGGAGCTACCTCCCGGGTGGCGGGGCCTTTGGCCGCCCTCGGGGCGGCGGGCAGACACGGCGGTCTGCCCCTACGACGAGGGGGCGGCCTGACGCTCAGCACCTCCGGCAGCGCCACCGACCAACCTGCCCACTCCCATGGGGCTGCCCCCAGACCTCCTTCTGGGGCGGGAACAAGCGGGGGCAGGGAGGCACCCCATAGGAAGAACTCCCTCGCTCCGGCCGGCGGTGGGCATCAAGGACTCGCACCCACCCGCGGAGCCCGCCCCAGCCCCCGGGGGGCGCTCCGTGACGGGCTGGGCGCAGCCTCTCCCCCTCGGACCGTACACCGCCGCCGCCAGCGCGGCTGCGCTCCCCGGCCCCGTCCACACCAGCGCTGGCGCAAGACGGTGCATCGCACCCGCAATCTGCTGGAGAGTAGCGCCCTGGCGAACCAAGGCGCGATAATACCCGCGGGAACGAATCGAGATCGACGCGGCCTCGGGCGGGAGCTGGACGGGGCGGAGCGGAGCGCCCGCGCGGCGTTGCGGAGGAGAGCCCGGATGGCACGCGGCTTTGCAGCCCTGGAGGCAGCCGCCCGATCGTGCTGCCACGAGATCCTGGAGCGCTCGGGCGTCGACTGGCCCAACCTGGGCGAGCTGGAGCAGCCCCTCTTCACCAGCCTGGTGCAGAATGCCCACGCCTGGGTGCAGGACGTCACCGCGCGCGAGGCGCGCCAGACCGGCCTGGACCCGGTCGAGCTGCTCGGGATGGTGATCGAGCAACTCCACGCCGAGCACGGCTGGGATGTCGGTATCTTCCACCCCTGGCTGCTCTATACGGCCGGGAGCTGCCGCACCTGCGGCCTGGCCATGCCGCTCACCAGCCTGGGCGGCCACCTCCGCCGCTGCCTGGGCGACGAGCGGGTGATCGAGGAGTGGCGCAGGACGCTGAACTAGACCAAGTCGACAGTCGACAGTTGACAGTCGACAGGGGACTGGCGGACTGTGAACCGTCGACTTAGTTTAGCTCACTAGCCGCTCGAACTCCTCCTCCGACAGCACCTTCGCCCCGGCCTGCTGGGCCTTCTTCAGCTTGGAGCCAGGGTCCTGGCCAACCACCAGGTAGCTGGTCTTCTTGCTGACCGAGTCGGACACCTGGCCGCCCAGAGCCTTGATGCGGGCCTCGATCTCGGCGCGGCTGTGCCGCTCCAGCCGCCCGGTGACCACGAAGCTGAGGCCCTCCAGCGGCTGGCCTCGAGCGGCGGCGCGGCGCTCGGGCGGGGCGAAGGTCACGCCGGCCTCGCGTAGGCGCGTGACCAGGTCGCGGTTGCGGGGCTCCTGGAACCAGGCCTGGACGCTGGCCGCGATCACCGGGCCCACGCCCTCCACCGCCTGGATGTCCTCCACCGGGGCATCCATGAGCGCCTCCAGCGAGCCCAGCCCGTGGGCCAGCAGCTCGGCTGTCTCCTGGCCGACGTGGCGAATGCCCAGGGCGAACAGCGCTCGCGCGAGCGGGCGCGCCTTGCTGGCCTCGATCGCCCGCAGCACGTTCTCAGCGCTCTTTTCGGCCTTGCGCTCCAGCTTGACCAGCTCCTCCCTGGCCAGGTGATACAGGTCGGCCGGATCGCGCACCAGGCCGGCGTCGAGCAGCGCCTTGCAGAGCTGCTCGCCTACGCCCTCGATGTCCATGGCCTCGCGGGAGACGAAGTGCGTGAGCAGCTCGAAGCGCTGGGCCGGGCAGCTCGCCCCACCCGTGCAGCGGGCCATGGCCTCGCCCTCCGGCCGCACCACCGGCGCCCGACAAACCGGGCACTCGGCTGGCATGCGGAACTCTCGCTCCTCGCCTGTGCGCTTGCCCAGGATCGGGCCGATCACCTGGGGGATCACCTCCCCGGCGCGCTGGACCAGCACCGTGTCGCCCACCCGGATGTCCTTGCGGTGGATGTCGTCCTCGTTGTGCAGGGTGGCCAGCCGAATCGTGACCCCACCCACCTGGACCGGCTCCAGGACCGCGAAGGGGTTCAGGGTGCCGGTGCGGCCCACGTTGATGCCGATGTCCCGCAGCCGGGTGGTGGCCTGGGTAGGCGCGAACTTGAAGGCGATGGCCCAGCGCGGCTCGCGGGCCACCATGCCCAGCTCGGCCTGCACGTCCAGGTCGTCGACCTTGATCACCACTCCGTCGATCTCGTAGCCCAGGCTCTCGCGGCGGTGCTCCCAGGCGGCGCAGTGCTCCAACACCTCGTCCAGCGTCTGGAGGCGGCGGTTGGCAGGGTTGACCTTGAAGCCCATACGGGCGAAGTGCTCCAGCACCTGCCAG
>JACQUR010000357.1 GCA_016210245.1 Chloroflexota bacterium | reverse complement strand
CCGGCTGCGCGGGCGGCTCGACCCGCAGGCCGAGCGGCGGCGCCTGGAGCGGCTGGGCAGGGCAAGCCATGTGCCTCCGAAATCGGCCATCCCTAGCTGGGCCTGTGCTACAATCCGGCCGGTGTGGCTCGCCGCACGCGGCCCACAGCGAGGCGGTGCTTGAGCCGTCCCATCTACTGGGTCTTGCTGAGCATGGTGCCGGGTATCGGCCCGGCCAGGTTCAAGCGACTCGTCGAAACCTTTGGCAGCGCCGAGGCGGCCTGGCGGGCCGACGCGCGCGCCCTTGGCCTGGCGGGCCTGGAGCAAAAGGCGGCCGCCCAGCTCGTCCGGCTGCGCGGGCGGCTCGACCCGCAGGCCGAGCGGCGGCGCCTGGAGCGGCTGGGCATCCGCGTCTTCACCCTGGAGGATCCCGCCTATCCGCCGCCGCTGCGCGAGATCGCCGACCCGCCGCCGGTCCTGTACCTGCAGGGCGAGCTGGCCGCGACCGATGAGTGGGCGGTGGCGGTGGTTGGCACCCGCCGCGCCACCGCCTACGGGCGGCAGGCCGCCGAGCGGCTGGTGGGCGAGTTGGCGCGGGCGGGGGTGACCATCGTCAGCGGGCTGGCGCGGGGGATCGACGCCTGTGCCCACCGGGCCGCCCTGGAGGCCGGCGGGCGCACCATCGCGGTGCTGGGCAACGGGCTGGACCAGGTGTATCCGCCGGAGCATGCCGCGCTGTCGGCGCAGGTGCGCGCCCAGGGGGCGCTGGTCTCGGAGTTCCCGCCCGGCGTCCCGCCGGACGCGGCCAACTTCCCGCGCCGCAACCGCATCATCTCCGGGCTGGCGGTGGGGACGCTGGTGGTGGAGGCCGCGCTGGCCAGCGGCGCCCTCATCACTGCCGATTTCGCCCTCGAGCAGGGCCGCGACGTGTATGCTGTACCTGGCAGCATCTTCAGCCCGGCCAGCCAGGGCACCAACCAGTTGATCAAAGATGGAGCGAAGGTCGTCGTCGACGCTCGTGATATCCTGGAAGAGTTGAACCTGACCGTGGTGGCCCAGCAGCAGGCGGCGCGCGAGGTGCTGCCGGCCAACGAGACCGAGGCGCGGCTGATGGACCTGCTCGGCGCCGAGCCGGTCCACATCGACGAGCTCGGGCGCGCGGCGCGCCTCCCGGTGGGCGAGCTGGCCAGCACCCTGACCATGATGGAGCTCAAGGGCATGGTGCGGCAGGTAGGTGGCATGAACTACGTACGAGGCAGAAGCTGAGTGGCAACGAGGCAGAAGAAAAACCTGGTCATTGTCGAGTCCGCCGCCAAGGCGCGGACGCTCGAGAAGTTCCTGGGCCGCAACTTTCGCGTGCGCGCCTCCCTGGGCCACGTGCGCGACCTCCCCAAGAGCAAGCTGGGGGTCGACACCGAGCACGGGTTCGCGCCGCAGTACCTGGTGCCCAAAGAGAAAAAGGAGATCGTCAAGCACCTGAAGGAGGAGGCCAGGGACGTCGACGTGGTCTACCTGGCCACCGACCCCGACCGCGAGGGCGAGGCCATCGCCTGGCACCTGGTCCAGGCCATCGACCTCGCCGGCGACTCCAAGCCGGTCCACCGCATCGAGTTCCACGAGGTGACGAAGAACGCGGTGCTCCAGGCGGTCGCCTCCCCACGCAGGATCGACATGCAGCGCGTGGACGCGCAGCAGGCGCGGCGCATCCTGGACCGCCTGGTGGGCTACAAGATGAGCCCGCTCCTGTGGCGCAAGGTCAAGGGTGGGCTCTCGGCCGGGCGCGTCCAGTCGGTGGCGGTGCGCCTGGTCGTGGACCGCGAGCGCGAGATCCAGGGCTTCACCCCGCTCGAGTACTGGACGCTGGAGGCGGAGCTGGCCAAGCGCGGGCCGGTTCGGCGGGGCAGCCCCCAGTCCTTCCGCGCCGCGCTGGTCGAGAAGAACGGCCAGAAGATCGAGCTGCGCTCGGAAGCCGAGACCACCCAGGTGGTGGCCGACCTGGAGGACGCGCGCTACGCGGTGGCCGACGTGCGCCGCAAGGAGCAGGCGCGCCACCCGGCAGCCCCCTTCACCACCAGCACCCTCCAGCAGGAGGCCAGCCGCAAGCTGAACTTCACCGCCAAGCGCACCATGGCCGTGGCCCAGCACCTCTACGAAGGGGTGGACATCGGCGGCAACGAGAGCGTGGGCTTGATCACCTACATGCGCACCGACTCCACCACCATCGCCTCGGTCGCCCTGGACGAGGCGCGCGAGCTGATCGCGCGCAAGTACGGGCCGGAGCTGCTGCCGGAGGCGCCCCGGGTCTACAAGACCCGCAGCCGCCTGGCCCAGGAGGCCCACGAGGCTATCCGTCCCACCTCGGTCTTCCGCGAGCCTCAGCAGATGAAGCCCTACCTGACTCCCGAGCAGTTCCGCCTGTACGACCTGGTCTGGAAGCGCTTCGTGGCCAGCCAGATGGCCTCGGCGCTCTACGACGTGACCATCGTGGACGTGGACGCGGCGCGGGCGGGCGGGTCGCGCTACCTGTTCCGGGTCAGCGGCTCGCGCATCAAGTTCGCCGGCTTCATCACCGTCTATCGCGAGGGGAAGGACGACGGCGAGGTGGACGAGGAGGGCCGCGAGCCACTGCCGCCGCTGGAGGCGGGCGAGCTGCTGGACCTACTGCAGCTCCTGCCGGAGCAGCACTTCACCCAGCCGCCGCCGCGCTACACCGAGGCCACCCTGGTCAAGGCACTGGAGGAGAAGGGCATCGGCCGCCCCAGCACCTACGCGCCCACCCTGTCGACCATCCAGGAGCGGGGCTACGTGGAGATGGTGGAGCGGCGCTTCCATCCCACGGAGCTGGGCATGCTGGTCAACGACCTGCTGGTGGAGCACTTCACCGACATCGTGGACGTGGACTTCACGGCGGTGATGGAGGAGAAGCTGGACGAGATCGCCCGCGGGGAACGGCAATGGGTGCCCGTGGTCGAGGAGTTCT
>JACQUR010000363.1 GCA_016210245.1 Chloroflexota bacterium | reverse complement strand
TCACAGTCGACAGTGCCTTCACGACTGTGAACTGTCGACTGTGAACTTGGTCTCAGTCCTGAGAGACACCAGTGGAAGATCGCTACGACCTGATCGTCGTCGGCGCGGGCTCGGCCGGGCTGGCCGCCGCCTCCTTCGCCGCGCGGCTCGGGGTGCGGGTGGCACTGATCGAGCGGGACCGCGTCGGCGGCGACTGCACCTGGAGCGGCTGCGTGCCGAGCAAGGCCCTGCTCCACGCCGCCAGAGTGGCGCAGCTCGTGCGCCGCGCCGAGGCCGTCGGCTTGCAGAGGGTCGAGCGCTCCCTCGACCTGGAGCGGGTCATGGCGCAGGTGCAGGCCGCCGTGGCGCGCGTCTACGCCTTCGAAACGCCGGCCGCGCTGGCCCGGGATGGGATCGAGGTGGTCGAGGGCGCCGCCCGCTTCCTGGATCCGCATGCCGTCGAGGTGGCTGGCCGGGTCTTGCGGGCCAGGCGCTTCATCGTCTGCACGGGCGCCCAGCCCGCGATCCCGCCCATCCCTGGCCTCGCCGAGGCTCCGTACCTGACCTACGCCGACGTGTTCACCCTCCGGGCGCTGCCGAAGCATCTGCTCGTCCTGGGAGGCGGCCCGATTGGGGTGGAGCTGGGCCAGGCCTTCCAGCGCCTGGGCTCGGCGGTCACGCTGCTCGAGCAGGCCGAGCGCATCCTGCCCATAGCCGACCCGGAGGCCAGCGCGGCGCTGGCCGAACAACTCGTGGACGAGGGCGTGCAGCTCCGGACCGGCGCGGCGGTGGCACGGGTGGAGCCTCGAGCCGGGGCGATCGCCGTGGCTGTGGGCGACGCAGAGCACGTCGGCGACGCGCTGCTGGTGGCCGTCGGGCGACGGCCGAACGTAGCCGGGCTGGGCCTGGAGCGGGCTGGGGTGGAGCATACTGGCAAGGGCATTCCGGTCGACGCGCGCCTGCGCACCAACCAGAAGCACATCTACGCCTGTGGCGACGTGACCGGCGCGCTCCAGTTCACTCACCATGCCGCCTGGCAGGGCTTCGTGGCCGCGCGCAACGCGCTCCTGCCGGGCTCCAGCCGGGGCAGCCCGGACGCCGTGCCGTGGGTGGTGTTCACCGAGCCCGAGGTGGCCCAGGTGGGGCTGACCGAGCAAGAGGCACGCGAGCGTTGGGGAGCGGTTCTGGTGGCGCGCTGGCCGATCGAGCGGGTCGACCGCGCGCAGACGGCCGGGGAGCAGAGGGGCCTGCTGAAGCTGGTGGCCCGCCAGAGTGGCAAGCTTGTGGGTGCAACAATGGTCGCCAGCGCAGGGGGCGAGTTGATCAACGAGTTGGCGCTGGCCCTGGAACGCGGGCTCACGCTGAGCGACCTGGCCAGCACCATGCACGCCTATCCGACCTACGGCTTCGGCATCCAGCAGGCAAGCGCCGAGGCGATGCTGAAGCGCCTCACCCACGGCTGGCGGGGCCGCCTGCTCGGCGCCCTGGCGCGGTGGTGGCCGTGAGGCAAGAGGAGATGGCGCAGCAGGCTTGGAACAGCATCCCACTCTGCGTCGCCCTGGCCGCGCTCAAGAACGCGACGCATCGGCGTGCCCCGAGCGAGGGACGGCCGGAGCTGGTGCTGGACGGGCGTCCGCCCCGTCCGGGATGATCTCGAGCAACTCGCCGCGTACCCGAGCCTGGCCCAGGAACCCGAGTGCGCGCACCGCTCGGCGGAACTCGTCGGGCGCGTAGCAATGCAGGTCGAGCGGGATGCCCCAACCGCCAGCCTGGCGCCAGAGGTGGCGGCGGTCCAGGGCTCGCTCGAAGCGGGACTGCCCGGTGAAGGCCTCCGACACGGCAACCAGATCGTAGTCGCTATCCTTCCGAGCGGTGCCGCGGGCGTGGGAGCCAAAGAGATAGAGGCGCGCTCCATATCGCTCGCGCATGAGCCGGGCGAACGTCGCTAGGAGCGCCTCGTGGGGCGCGGCCGCCCGGGCGGCCGTCTGAGCAACTCCTCTGCCCACGTCATGACCTCCTGTGCTGCTCGTATTGCGCTTTGCGCCTGCGTCCGGGAACCGTTCCCCACACCTTTCCCCATATAGACTAAGGATAGCATGGGGCAGGGATGTCCTGTGCCCATAGCTTCATCGGGTTGGGCACATGGGCACCAAGAAGACCGCCGGGCGGCTGCATCGCCCATGTCCGGCCTCGGCTTGATGGAACGGTGCCGTATCCGCCATCGTGTGCCAGATTACAGTCCGCCAGGCCCCGGCGTGCCAGACTACGGGCAACAAAACAATGACCAGGGAGGTTTCCTTCCTCAGTCCTGAGAGACGCCGGTGGGAGTTCCGACAGACGGCACGTTAGCTGGAGCGGTCCGAAAGCTGTCCCCGGACGCTGGTCGATCAATGTACACTGAGTGGTGATGGTTGAGCGCTTACCCAGGACCGGGGACCGTGCGATGGGGACTCAGTCCTCACTCAGTCCTCACTCAGTCCTCATCGCTTAGTCCTGAGCAACTCATACGGAGGCAGGTGCGAATGGCCAGCGAGACGATCCGCATGTACGGCACCACCTGGTGCCAGGACTGCAGGCGCGCGAAGAAGTTCTTTGGCGAACACCGCGTGCGCTACGAGTTCATCGACGTCGACCAGGACCAGGAAGGCTTGCGCATCGTCGAGGAGACGAACCGCGGCAAGCGGATCATCCCGACCATCTTCTTCCCGGACGGATCAGTGCTGGTGGAGCCCTCGAACGCGGAGCTGGCGGCCACGCTGGGGCTCAAGACCAGCCCGGACTGCCCGTTCTACGACCTGGTGATCGTCGGTGGGGGGCCGGCAGGCTTGACCGCCGCGCTCTACGCCGCTCGCGAAGGGATCGAGACCCTGGTCGTCGAGCGAAGCGGCCTGGGCGGCCAGGCCGGCATCACCGAGCGGCTGGACAACTTCCCGGGTTTCCCCGAGGGGATCGGTGGTGCCGAGTTCGCCGAACGCCTGGTGGCCCAGTGTCGGCGCTTCGGGGTCGAGTTGCTGGCGGCGGCGGAGGTGACGTCCATTAGCAACGACGGCCAGTACCGGGCCACGCGCCTGGCCAGCGGCGAGGAGGTCCGCTCGCACGCCGTGCTGCTGGCGCCCGGCTCGACCTACCGACGGCTGGGCGTGCCGGGCGAGGAGGACTTCATCGGCGCGGGCGTCCACTTCTGCGCGACCTGCGACGGCCCGTTTTACCGAGGCCAGGAGGTGCTGGTGGTCGGGGGCGGCAACAGCGCGACCGAGGAGTCTCTGTTCCTGACGAGATTCGCCAGCCGCGTCACCATCGCCACCCGGGACGCGCAGCTCACCGCCAGCCGCGTGGCCCAGGAAAAGGTGCTGGCCCACCCGCACATCGCGGTGCGCTATCGCACGACCGTCCAGGCGTTCCGCGGCGAAGGCAAACTGCGCGCAGTGGTGCTGAAGCGCCTCGACACCGGGGCCGAGGAGGAGGTGCGCCCAGGCGGGGTGTTCGTCTTTATCGGGCTCCAGCCCAACACCGCTTTCCTGCGGGGCGTCGTCGAGTTGAACGAGTGGGGTTTCCTTGCTACCAGCCCGACGCTTGAGACGAGCCTGCCCGGCGTCTTCGCGGCCGGCGACGCCCGGGCCGGCAGCACCAAGCAACTGGTCAGCGCCACGGGCGAGGGGGCGACCGCCGCGCTCATGGTCCGCCAGTTCCTGCGAGCCGCCAGGGAGACGCCGCGCGCGAGCGAGGTGGAACGCGACGCTACGCCTCACGTGCCATTCGCCCGCTCATCCTGAGCCCGTGGTTCGACAAGCTCACCATGAGCGGAGGGTCGCTCACCATGAGCGGAGGGTCGCTCACCATGAGCGGAGGGTCGCTCACCATGAGCGGAGGGTCGCTCACCATG
>JACQUR010000354.1 GCA_016210245.1 Chloroflexota bacterium | reverse complement strand
CGCTCAGGATGAGCGGGCTGCTTGGGACTACTTGACCGCCGCTCAGGATGAGCGGGCTGCTTGGGACTACTTGACCGCCGCTCAGGATGAGCGGGCTGCTTGGGACTACTTGACCGCCGCTCTAGACGCCCGGCGCCGCCCAGCCCAGGTGCTCCCGCGCCTCGGCAACCACGAAGAGCGAGCCGGTCACCAGGACGAGGTCCTCCGGCGTTGCCGCGTGGACGGCCAGGTCGATTGCCTCAGCCACGCTCTCAGCCACACTCGACGGTGCCCCCATCTCCTTGGCCGCCTGGGCGATGTCCTCAGCGGGCCGGGCGCGGGGGTGCTGGGCCTGGGTAGCGATCACCTGGCTGGCCAGCGGGGCCAGAGGCGCCAGGATGGCGGCCAGGTCTTTGTCGGCGGAGGTGCCGAGCACCAGGCGCGGGCGTGCCCACGGGAAGTGCTCGCGCACGGCACGGGCCAGGTGCTCGGCGGAGGCGCCGTTGTGGGCGCCATCGGCGATGACCGTCGGCTGGGCCGCCAGCGCCTCCAGCCGGCCAGGCCAGCGGACCGAGGCCAGCGCCTGCCGGGCTTGCTCGGCAGAGAGGTCCACCCCGCACTGCTCCGCCGCGGCGAGCGCGGTGGCAGCGTTGAGCGCCTGGTACGCCCCGCCCAGGGGGAGCTGCAGCCCCTCCAGAGCGGGGGCCAGGTCGAACTCCACCCAGGGGCCAGACCGCAGCTCGTCCAGGGACGAGGCGGGGCCAAAGCGGCGCAAGCGCAGGCGGCGGATGCTGGTCGGGTCGACCAGGTGCAGGCGCGCGCCACGCTCCCGGCAGGCCCGCTCGATGGCCGCACGCGCCTGCGGGGGTTGGGGCGCGCTGACCACCGTCCCGCCCGGATGGATGATTCCCGCTTTCTCGCCCGCGATCTGCTCGATCGTGCTGCCCAGCACCTGGGTGTGGTCGAGGCTGATGGGTGTCAGCACGGCGACGGCCGAGTCCACCACGTTGACGGCGTCCAGCCGCCCTCCCAGGCCCACCTCCAGGACCGCCCAGTCCACCTGCCGCTCGGCGAAATAGCGCAGCGCCAGCGCCGTCCCGAGCTCGTAGGTGGTCAGGCGGCCGAGCTCGGGCCAGTGGCGGTGCAGCGCCTCGACGGACGCCTGCAAGCGCTCGACCCCGTCTGCCAGTTCGGCCTCGCCCACGAGCGCCTGGCCGACGCGCACCCGCTCCCGATAGGTGTGCAGGTGAGGCTGGGTATACAGGGCCACCGCGTGGCCCGCCGCTTGCAGGAGGGCCTGGAGCATCGCGGCGGTGGACCCCTTGCCCTTGGTTCCCGCGATGGCGACCGATCGGAAGGCGCGCTGGGGATCACCGATCAGACGCAGCAATTGGCGCGGGCGGTCCAGGCTAAAGCGATGGCCTGTTGGCTTGCGCTCGAAGTCGGCGAAGCTGTGCAGCCACTCGATAGCCGCTCGATACGGCGAGCCTTCGCCCGCATCGACCAGGGTAGCTGGGTGAGCCGGGATGTCCACATGGGCAGTATACCGGGATGAAGTGCTGAGTCCTACGAGTCCTACGAGTCCTGAGTAGAAAGTCCTGAGTCCTGAGTAGAGGTCCGGAGCCTCACTCAGGACTCAGGACTCAGCACTCAGGACTCGTAGGACTCGTAGCACTCAGGACGGGCCTGACGGCACGGAAATTGCTAAGCGAGCGCCAGCCCGGTCCAATCGAGCGTCTGGCAAGGGATCGGCCCAACCAGTCGGTCCCTTGCCTTCTCACTTTCTTGCGGCGTGGCGAGCTGGACGGAGTCGGTAGCGAAAGGAATGGGGCAATGGCTCAGCAGCAGATCCATGGTAAGATGCCCATGACCGCGGCAGGGAAGGCTGCCCTGGAGGAGGAGCTCGAGTACTTGAGGACCGTACGGCGGCCGGAGCTGGCCGAGTGGGTCAAGAGCGCCCGAGAGGCTGCCCACGGTGACCTGGCCGACGCCGCTGAGCTGGGCGAGGCTCAGCGCGAGCAGGCGCTGGTGGAAGGGCGCATCGCGGAGTTGGCACGCGCACTCGCGGAGGCCGAGGTCGTGTCGCTCTCGCCGCACCATGGCGTGGTCGCGCTCGGCGCCACGGTGACCGTGCGGGACGAGGAAGGCGTGGATGCCTTCACCATCGTTGGCCCGGTTGAGGCGGCAGTCAAGGCGGGCCGCATCTCGGGCGACTCGCCGGTCGGCCACGCGCTGCTCGGCCACCGGGCTGGCGATGCGGTCGAGGTGGAGACACCGGCTGGTCGACGGCGGCTGGAGATTCTCAAGGTCGAGTAACCCGCCCGTGGCACGCGCCACGGGCGGACGGCATGGCTCGCCCGGGCCGGGCCTCGTCCGAGCGTGGACTGCTGCCCCTTCCCTTCAGCGCCATGAGTGATGAGACTGCCAGACTGCTCACCCTTCACTCTGCCCGCTCGGCCAGCGTGCTCCACCGCCCCCGCCCGCTGGTTGTGGCGGACAAGGCTGCCAGGCCTGCGTCGCTTCCGCAAGGGCTTGCCCTGGCCGAGTTGCACGTCCACGTTGGCAGCGCGGTCGATCCGGCGGTCATGTGGTCGATTGCCCACGCCCAGGGCATCCGCCTGCCCACCAAGAACTACTGGGAGTTCGTCCAGCTCATCACCGTCGATCGCCGCCGAGTGAAGGGCTTCGACGACTACCTGGCCTTGTTCCACTGGACCGAGCTGATCCAGAGCAGCCCGGAGGCGATGGAGCGCTCGGTCTACGAGATCATCGGCGGGGCCTACCGCAGGCACAATATCCAGCGCCTGGAGCTACGTTTCAACCCGATGAAGCGCAACCGGGGCGGTGAGCGCGACCTGGACCACATCATCGCCGCCGCGATCCGGGGCATGGAGCGGTCACTGCTGGAGTACCCGGTGCATGCAGGCCTGATCCTTTGCCTGGACAAGGCGTTCGACTACGAGTTGAACGAGATCATTGTCCACAAGGCCATCGCCCACGCCGAGCGCGGCGTCGTGGGCATCGACATCGCCGGCCCGGAGTCCCCCAGCTTCAGCTTCGCCCGCTACCGGCCGCTCTTCTCGAGCGCCCGGGAGGCGGGGTTGGGGCTCACGGTCCACGCGGGCGAGAGCGGCACACTGGACGCGATGCGGGAGGCGCTGCGCAGCCTGCGGCCCGACCGGATCGGCCACGGCATCAAGGCCGCGCACGACCCCGAGCTGCTGGCGGAGCTGCGCGAGGCGGGCGTGCTGCTGGAGGTCTGCCCCACCTCCAACCTCCACACCCGCGTCGTCGGCGGCGTGGACGAGCTGCTCTGGGTGCTCTCCACCCTGGCCAGCCATGGCGTCCCCTTCAGTATTAACACCGATGGTCCCGAGATGCTGGGGCGCGGGCTGCGGGACGAGCTGAACTGGCTGCTGCGCCGCCGCCTGCTGGGCTACGAGCAGGTGCTGCGCTGCAACCAGTGGGCCTACGCCCATAGCTTCGTGCGCTAGCGCGGGTTTCGCGGTACGATACTGCACCCTGCACTCAACATAGGGAGGCGCGTTCGGTGACCGCACCCCGCAAGCCACTGACCTTCTCTGGCATGGTCGACGCGCACGCGCGCGTGGCGGGCCGCATTGCTTACACCATCAACCTCGACCTGCCGCGCATGCTGTACGCCAGGCTGCTGCGCAGCCGCGTGCCCCACGCCCGGATCGCACGCCTGGACGTCTCCCGGGCGCGGCGGGTGCCGGGCGTGGTGGCCGTGCTGACGGGCGAAGACGTGCTTCAGCGGCCAGACGTGGTGCCCTACGTTGGCCTGGTCGTGCGCGACCAGCCGATCCTGGCGCTGGACAAGGTGCGCTACGTAGGCGAGCCGGTGGTGGCCGTGGCGGCGGAGGACCTGGAGGCTGCCCAGGAGGCGCTCGACCTGGTAGAGGTCGAGTACGAGGCGCTGCCGGCGGTGTTCGACCCTCAAGCTGCCCTGGCGGAGGGTGCCCCGCTGGTCCACGAGCAGCAGCCGTGGAGCGGGGACCTCTACACCGACCTGGTTGCCCACACCCGGCCGGGCACGAACGTCTGCAACCAGTTCACTCTGCGCAAGGGCGACGTGGAGCGGGGCTTTGCCGAGGCGGACGAGGTCTTCGAAGACACCTTCTCCAGCCCGGCCGCGCAGCACGTCTCGCTGGAGACCCACGCCTGCCTCGCCCAGGTGGAGGACGGGCGTATCACCGTCTGGGCCACCAGCCAGACGCCACACCTGCTGCGGGGAGAACTGGCGGGCATCTTCAGGCTGCCGAGCTCTCGGGTGCGGGTCATCGTGCCCACCCTCGGCGGCGGCTTCGGCGGCAAGATGTACACCAGGTTCGAGCCGATCGTGGTGCTGCTGGCCCAGATGGCTGGCCGTCCAGTGAAGCTGCACCTGACCCGGGAGGAGGAGTTCGTCACCACCAGCAAGCACGCCGCGGTGGTGGCGATGAAGACCGGGCTCAAGCGGGACGGCACCCTCGTCGCCCGCAAGGCGACGCTGCTGTTCAACACCGGGGCCTATGCCCACATTGGCCCGCGGATGATCAAGAACGGCGGCTGGGCCAGTGGCGGCCCCTATGCCATCCCGAACGTGTGGATCGACTCGTACGCAGTCTACACCAACACCCCGCCGGCTGGGGCGTTCCGCGGCTTCGGCCACGCCCAGGCGGCCTGGGCGCACGAGAGCCACATGGACCGGCTGGCCGAGCGGCTGGGCGTGGACCCGTACGAGCTGCGGATGAGGAACCTGCTGGTGGACGGCCAGACCTTCACCACCGGACAGGTCATGGACGACTGCCACTTCCGCGAGCTGCTCGAAGCCGCGGCCCGGGGTATCGGCTGGGACGGGCAGGCCGCGCCCGTGCGCGAGGGCCACCGGGTGCGTGCGAAAGGGCTGAGCTGTACCATCAAGGCCACGCTGACCCCTTCTACCTCGACGGCGAGCGTGAAGCTGAACGAGGATGGCAGCCTGAATGTGCTGACCAGCTCGGTGGAGATGGGCCAGGGCCTCAAGACCGCCCTGGCCGTGCTGGCGGCCGAGCAACTGGACCTGCCAGTCCACCGCGTCCACGTCTCGGAGGTAGACACCGACGCCACGCCCTACGACCAGGGAAGCCTCTCCAGCCGCTCCAGCTACGCCATGGGCGAGGCGGTGATGCTCGCGACCCGCCAGGTGCGCGAGCAACTCCTGGACCACGCCGCGGTGCTGCTGGAGGCGCGGCGGGACGACCTGGAGCTCGCGCAGGGTACGGTGCGGGTGCGAGGCGCCCCGGAGCGGGCGCTCGACTGCGGCCAGCTCGTGCGCCAGACGCGGAGCGGCAACCTGCTGGGCCATGGCACCTACGCCTCGAAGGGCGGGGTCGACCCCGAGACCGGCCAGGGCCTCGCCTCGGCCCACTTCCACCAGGCGGCGGGCGCGGCCGAGGTGGAGGTGGACCTGGAAACCGGCCAGGTGAAGGTGCTGGGCTACCACGGGGCGGTCTACGCCGGGCGGGTAATCAACCCGGCCCAGGCCGAGCTGCAGACCGAGGGCAGCATCATCTTCGGACTCGGCCAGGCGCTGTTCGAGGAGATGGTCTTCGAGCACGGGCAGCTCCAGAACGGCAACCTGGCCGACTACCTGATCCCCAGCGCAGAGGACACGCCCCAGATCGGCCTCTCGGTGCTCGAGCACCCGCGCGTGGACAGGATCCACGGCCTGGGCGAGCCCTCCGTGCCGCCGGTCGGCCCGGCCATCGGCAACGCAGTCGCCCGCGCCACGGGCGTACGGATCGTGGACCTGCCCATCACCCCGGAGAAGGTGCTGCGCGCTCTGTTGAGTGCTGAGTGCTGAGTCCTGAGTCCTGAGTGAGGTTCCCTACTCAGCACTCAGGACTCAGCACTCAGCACTCAGGACTCAGCACTCAGGACTCAGCACTCAGCACTCAGCACCCAGCACTGACCTCAGCCGAGCAGCTCGGCGACGGCAAAGACTCGGTCGGGGAAGGCGGCCGGGGCGAGCTGCTCGCCGCGGCGCACGATCCCGGCGGCGCGGTAGCCGCTCGGGGACGGGTCGCGATAGGCGGTGATGGTCTGCTGCTTCAGGTCCACCAGCCACACCTCCGGGATGTTGCTCCCGGCATAGCGCGGCAGCTTCAGCCGGCGGTCCAGGCTCGCCGACGTTTCGGCCACCTCCACCAGCAGGAAGACGTCTTCGGGGCAGGGGTGCCTGGAAGCATAGAAGTCGGCGCGCGGGCGCAGGATCGCCACGTCCGGCTGCGGTTCGTCATGTTGACCCAGGCGGACCGGGTTCTGGATAGTCACCACGGCGGCCTCGCCGAGCGCCTGGACGAAGAGCCTGGTGAGATGGTTCACACAGCCAGCGTGCCGGGGCCCGAGCGGCGGCATCTCGATCACCTCCCCGTCGATGAGCTCGACGCGATCGTCCTCGTTCAGGATGCCGGCCCGGGCCATGCGGTGATAGTCGGCCACGGTGAACCGCCGTCTTTTCGGCTGAAGCGCCATCTCGGGCCTCCCCGCGCGAGGACACTATAGCCCTGGCCCTGTTGGCAATCCAGCCGTTGCGCTGGCCGGGTGTGACCAGTTGCTGTGCAGGCGGTCGCTGAGCCGTAGGGGGCGACGGCCCGGTCGCCCCGCCGCCCCGAGGGCGGCAAGGCGTGGCGACCAGGGGGCTGAGCCGTAGGGGGCGACGGCTCTGTCGCCCCGCCGCCCCGAGGGCGGCAAGGCG